>CALVNM010000001.1 GCA_944349735.1 uncultured Clostridia bacterium
GAATTGGCTTTCGCCTAACGAATATCTAGCTTCCTTTTTTTCTAAGCAAAGTGTAACAAATGTTTGACAAGCTTACAGCCGGTAATTGATTTTTGGGTGAAGTATGTTGTAAAAAACGCGCGCGTGTGTTATATTACTTAAGTAATGAAAGCGAAAAAGGTTTCGAAAATTTATATCTTCGCAGCTGTCGCGGTCTTTGTCACAGCATTGTCGCTTACGGTGTTTGCGGGCGCGGACGCGGCGTATGCCAAGAGTTATTCTCACGACGCCAATCCTCCGGCGATAACGCTCTCTCCGTCCAGAGAAGGCGGCTTCGTTTCGTCGGTCACGGTTTCCATAACATGGAGCGGCGAGAATTCTTATAAGTTCTATTCCGTTAAGAGCCGTACCGGAATAGAATCGGGCGAAACTGCTTACGGCGCGCCTTTCAATATAACCGCCGAGGGTAATAACGAGATCAGGGCGTATTATTACGACGCGGAAGGGGTGAAGAGATACGTTACGGCTACGGTGGATTATGTGGACTCCACGCCGCCGCCCGACAGCGCGATTAAGGAGAGTATCCGGTGCGAAATAGATCTTACGTCTCAAACGCCTATGTTGTTGGTCCTGAGAGCGACTGACGCGTTGAGCGGTATAAAAAGGATCTATATCAAGGATCTCGGACGCGAATTTTATCTTAAAGACGGCGCGGATTCGCTGTACGCGGTCGATTGCACGGGGCTTGCCGATTACGTGTACGTAGTTGCGGAAGACTATGCGGGCAATACGTGTTCTTACGGCTATCAGCTAGGCGGATACGATCGGACCGCTATAAGACAATACAGCGAGAAGTTTGCGTCTCTCAGCGAGGACAGTTATGCCGGAGATGCGTGGAGCGGCATCCTCAAAGCGTATGCGGAGCTTTCCGATGTTCTCGAGGATCCGTCCGTATCTACATCGGTGGTGAGCGCGTATAAGCGCGCGGCGGACGACGCTGCGAATACGGATTGCAAAGTAACCGCGGTATATACTTCCGGCGGGACGGAGATACCGACCGGGATCAACGCGAGCGTGCCTTACGGTTACACGAATTTACCGGCGGGCGCCGCGATCACGCTTACGGCGGGAGAGTGCGTTTCGCCGGCGGCTTCCGAGACGAAAAACACGGCTGCCGCGGCTTCGGGTTATCTCTCTCCGGTGGTTTACGGATTTTCTTTAAGCCTTACCTTTAACGGCGCGGACGTCGCCGCTTACAGAGCGGTCGAAATAGGCGCGGATATGCCGTCAGGCGCGGATGTCGCCAAAGTATATTATCGTAATTCGGATGGTGTGCTGGAACTTTTGCAGTCAGAGATACGCGACGGCAGATTGTATTTCTATACTGCGGATTTCGGAGATTTTTATCTCGTAGCGGATCTCGAGTACGCTTCGGGAGACGAGAGCGGCAAAGGACTTACGATTGGCGGTAAGTTCTATCCAGCCGATACCTTATGGACGGTAGGCGGCATAATAGCAGGGGCTGCGGTGCACGGCGGCGTCGTTACGGTGGCTGCGCTCCTCATTATCAATAAAAAACGCGGAAGATAAATTGAATGCTCTATGGCATACCGTATACGAGATCGAAAAAGCGCGGCTCAGAGCCGCGCTTCGTTTCTTCTCGGTAAGTCCGGATCCCGATTATTCGTCTTCGTATCTTCTTTTCGCCATATATTCGTTATGAGCGCGGGAGGATTTGACGCGAGACCCGAAAGTCGATCTGCCGTGATTGAAAATGAGGTCTACGACGAGGAGTATGCTCGGCGCGCAGAAGATTATTTGAAGGAGTATCGCCAGAAGCCCCGCACCGAAACCGCAACGCTTGAAATCGAATATCGCTACGATCAGCAATATGATCGCGCCTAAACCGACAAGTCCCCAGCCGATGCCGGAGCCGTCCGCGACCAGGAAAATGCCGCCGGCGATACAGCCTGCGGCAAGCAGTGTGAAAAAGCCGCCGACGAAAAGGCTGACTCCGTAACGGCGCAGGAACGCGCGGTTGACCTTATTTGCTATCACTATAAGTACGATGAGAGCGACTATCGCTATAATAACGTAAACCCACCAAGGCATAACGCACCTCCGTAAATATCATGCCGATATTATACCATAGGTTATTTTTTGAAGCAATACATAATTTCAAGCGCGCAAAGAGTAAAAAAACAACCGCCATTTGCGGGCGGTTGAGGTTAAGCGTGCGCGTTACCGGTTACAGTACTCTTACGCTTATTACGTCGTCAAGATCGCTCATCGCGTTCAGGACGCAGTCTTCGCCGCCGTTGCATACGTCGTCTATATCGACTATTGCGTAGCCAAGGCTACCGCGTTCGGCTTTGTTGAGGGTGTATTTCTTGCCGGCGAGTATCTTTTCCACGGCTTCGGGTACGCCCGCGCCCGTCTTATATACTACGGTCAGGCGTTCGTTGCCGGTGCGTTCGCATTTGAGAGCGGGGAAGTTGACGCTGTTGACGACGTTGCCGTTCTCGAGGTAATCCTTGATCTGAGCCGCCGCCATCACGGCGCAGTTGTCTTCGGCTTCTACGGTGCTTGCTCCGAGGTGCGGGACGACTATGATGCCTTTCGTGTTAAGGCAGTCTGCGTTCGGGAAGTCCACGACGTAGTTGCGTATCTTGCCCGCGGCGATGCCTTCTTTGACGTCGGCTATGTTTGCGAGTTCTCCGCGCGCCATATTGAGTATTACCACGCCGGGTTTCATGGCGGCTATCGAAGAAGCGTTGATCATCTCGCGTGTGGTGTCGAGAAGGGGAACGTGCAGAGTGATGAAGTCGGTTGCGGGATAGATCTCTTCGGGCGAAGCGGCTATCTTAGTGCCTTCGGGGAGACGGGCTTTATTCGCTTCGGAAAGATAGGGGTCGTACCCTATGATGTCCATTCCGAGAGCTTTTGCGGCGCATGCTACTTTAATGCCGATGGCTCCAAGTCCGATGATACCGAGAGTTTTGCCTTCTATCTCGATACCGCCGAATGCGCTCTTACCTTTCTCTACCTGCTTTGCCACGTCGTCGCCGCCGAGCGAATTTGCCCAGGCGTTGCCGCCGATGATATCGCGCGAAGCGAGGAGCATTCCGCAGATCACCAACTCTTTGACGGCGTTCGCGTTCGCGCCGGGAGTATTGAACACGCATATGCCTGCTTCGGTCATGCGGGCTACGGGAATATTGTTGACGCCCGCGCCCGCTCTTCCGATAGCGAGCAGGTTGTCGTTTATTTCGTAATCGTCCATTTTGAAGGAACGGACGAGTATGGCGTCGGGAGCCGCGCATTCCTTGCTTACGGCATAGTTATCGTCGAATACGGTGTAAATCTTATTGCTTATAGCGTTGAGAGTGAGGATGTCGTACATACTTATTTGTTCTCCAGTTCGAATTTCTTCATGAACGCGATGAGAGCTTCAACGCCTTCGACGGGCATGGCGTTATATATGCTTGCGCGCATTCCGCCCACGAGTTTATGACCTTTGATGGATACGAGACCCGCTTTTTCGGCTTCTTTTACGAATTTCGCGTTCAGTTCGTCGGAGCCGGTCACGAAGGGCACGTTCATGAGCGAACGGTCTTCCGGCTTGACGGGGTTGGTGTAGAGAGAAGAATTGTCGATGAAGTCGTAGAGCATTTTCGCTTTGTACTCGTTGATCTTCTGTATCTCTTTTACGCCGCCGAGCTTGAGCAGATGACGGAATACGAGCATCGCCATATAAATTGCGAAGCAGGGAGGTGTATTGTAAAGACTGTCGGCGTCCGCCTGAGTCTTATAGGAGAGCATCGTAGGGCAATAGGGTTTCTCGTGTCCTACGAGATCTTTGCGTACGATAACGATGGTAAGCCCTGCGGGAGCGATATTTTTCTGCGCGCCTGCGTAGATGAGTCCGTACTTATTGACGTCTACCACTTCGCTGAGTATCATGCTCGACATATCCGATACGACGGGACAGTCCGCAACGGGGAAGGTGCGGTCGGTGTAGCGCGTACCGAAAATGGTGTTGTTCTGAGTGATATGTACGTAATCTATGCCTTCGCGGAATTTGACTCCTTCGGGGATGTAGGTGAATACTTTGTCTTTGGAGCTTGCGACTACTTCGCAATCGCCGTATTTGGCGGCTTCTTTAGCGGCTTTTCCCGCGAAGTTGCCTGTCACGATATAATCTGCCTTACCTTTTACGAGAAGGTTGAGCGGAACGGCGGCAAATTGCTGGCTGGCGCCGCCCTGTACGAACAATACGTCGTAATCGTCGCCTATGTTCATCAGTTTACGTAAAGAAGCGAGAGCTTCCTGATGGATCGCGTCGTACCATTTGGAGCGGTGGCTCATTTCGGTTACGGACATGCCTGAGCCTTCGTAATCGAGAAAATCTTTCTGCGCGGAGAGTTTTACTTCTTCGGGCAGCATGCTGGGACCTGCGGAAAAATTGTAAACTTTCATATTATCCTTCCTTAAAGTTTAAGATATTAAGGAGATTATACAATAATTACTTCGGCGTGTCTATTATTCGGGGACATTTCCGAACGAAATATTGCTTGCTAAACGGTAATGATATAATATATAATATATACGGAATTTGTGCGCCGCGCGTATACGCGCCGCGCTTAGAAATAAATATGGAAGGGACAAACTTGGTAAGAACCGACAAAAAGGAAACGAAAAAGGATAAAAGGCGTTCTACACGCGCCGATGCCGCAGGCTCGGACACTACGGCGAGGAGCCGTAAGAGAACTAATATTAAGGGCGGGCGCAACGCGTCCGAGGAAAGCGTAAAGAAAACAGACTCTGTCGCGGGCGAGAAGCGCAACGTGAGGGCGTCCGATAAAGAAGGCGGCAAGAGAAGGGGCGGAAAAGGTCTGACGCGTTACTCCGGAGCCGAAAAGCTCAAGATAATATTCCTCGGCGGCGTAGGCGAGATAGGCAAAAACATGACCGCTCTCGAGTACGGCGACACTATTATCGTAGTGGACGCTGGCATGGCATTCCCCGATAACGAGATCACGCCCGGGATAGATTCCATAATACCGGATTACGCTTATCTCGAAGAAAACCGCTCTAAAGTCAAAGCGGTCATGCTTACGCACGCTCACGAAGATCACCTCGGCGGACTGCCGTATTTTCTCAAAGACTTTCCCGTTCCCGTGTACGGCAGCAACGTGTCGTGCGCATTCCTCGAACATAAACTCCGCCGCAACAAGTTCAAGGAAGCCAACTGTAAAGTCGTAGAGGACGGCGAGATCGCGGAAATAGGACCTTTCAAGGTGGAATTCGTCGCCGTCACGCATTCCGTGGCAGGCTCGCTCGCGCTCTCTATTGAGACGCCGAAAGGAGTGGTGTTTTTCACCGGCGATTTCAAGATCGACCATACGCCCGTAGACGGCAGGCATATAGCGCTGACGCGGATAGCGGAGATAGGCAAGCGCGGAGTAAAACTCCTTCTTCAGGACAGCACCAACGTAGAGCGCAGAGGATATTCGATGAGCGAGTCGGCGGTCGGCAAAAGTCTCGACGCCGTATTTAACGACAACCGCATGAACAGGATCATCGTAGCGACTTTCGCAAGCAATATCCACCGCGTTCAGCAGATAATCGACGTCGCCATCAAATACGGAAGGAAGATAGCGCTTAGCGGCAAGAGTATGCAGTATATGACCGAGATCGCTCAGAAGATCAAGGAACTCCGATTCCCGCAGGACAAGGTGATCGATTTCGATAAAGTAAGCGGCGTTCCGTACGATAAGGTATGCATAATAGCTACGGGTACGCAGGGCGAGCCGGAAAGCGCGCTCACGAGAATGAGTCAGGACGACTTCAAGAAGATCGTGATAGGGGAAAACGATACCGTTATACTCTCCGCGTCTCCCATACCCGGTAACGAGCGCAGCATATATAAAGTCATTAACAATCTTTCCAAGAAAGGGGCAAAAGTTATATACGAAAGCCTCTACGAAGTACACAGCTCCGGACACGCGTGTCAGGAAGAGCTTAAGATGATGATGGCTTTGATCAAGCCGGAGTACTTTATGCCCGTGCACGGCGAGTACCGTCACCTGAAGAAGCACGCGGAGCTTGCCGAGACGATGGGGATACCGAGAGATCATATAATGATACCCGAACTCGGATATGTGGTCGAAGTCGGCGAGGCGGGACTCAAGCGTCTCGACAACGTCAAGTCCGGCGCGGTTATGCTTGTGGGCGATACCGAGGAGGGCGAAGAGACCCTCATCGACAGGCGCAAGATAGCGTCCGAAGGTATAGTCATCGCCGTGGTCAACGTACCCGACGATGAGGATACCGAGGGCAGTATCGACATATTGTGCAAGGGCACTCAGATACCGGAAAAGCTTCTTGCCGAAATAAAGAGCGCGGTCCAGTACAAGATAGCCGGCGGAGATTTCCGCGAGCTGACCGCAGAGGACATGGACAAATCCGTGCGCAAGACTATGACAAAGATGTTCTATAACCGTCTCAAACGTTGCCCTCTGATAGTTCCTATCATAATAACTTCGTGAGGACTTAAGAAGCGGTAGTATTTCGGAAACAGAATCAACCTATCACGGGAAAATATGCTTAACAAAAAAACCGTACTTATCTTCACCGACGCGTCTAGAGCGTTGAGCGCGTCAGCCGTCAAGGAACAGATACTCGATGAGATACCCGACGCCGTCGTGATAATAATCGACGACCTCGAGCTGCATGCCGACGCTGTACGCGATTATATCGAGAACGTGTTCAAGCTTAAGGTGAATTTCGAGAAAAACCGCGCTATCCGCGAGGAGCGCAGATTGGCGCGTAAGATAGACGAGACGCCGAAGTCGACCAACATTTTCAAACTCCAGAATTCATATAAGAAAATGGAGAATATTTTCAACCGTTATACGCCCGATCTCGTGGTGACGATAGGATACGGCGCCTTCAACGAGGCCGTAGCGGTTAGAGACAAGCTGAACGCTAAGACCAGGATCGCGTCCGTCATAGACGATTACGCTCTCAACAGACAACTGATAAACACTTATATCGACGCTTACGTAGTGGAGAACATGGCGGTCAAGACCACGCTAGTCAATAATTATGTCAAGGAGTCGCGCATCTCGCTTGCGGACATACCCGTAAGAAAGAGCTTCCGCGAAGCTCCGCCGCAAAACAAGGTAGCGGAGGATATGAAACTGGAAAGAAAACTGCCCACGTTGCTCTGCGTTGCATGCTCGGATAAAGGCGTCGACGTAGCGGAATTCGAGACGCTCGCCGCGTACAAAGACAAATTCAATATCCTTGTATATACAGGCACAAACAGAGCGATGTATTCGGCTTCGGCGGGGCTGGGGCTTGCCGCGTATAACGAAGGAACCGCGTTGGAGATATTGTATTCGGCGGCAGACGTGGTGCTTACGCCCCCCGATTCTTATTACGTCGCGGCAGCCAGGGAGACCGGTAAACTGATAGCGTTATGGGAAGCTTCCTGCGCGATAGAGAGGCGTAACGCGGCGTTCCTTGCGGGCTTTGTGATCGACTGTTCCGACAGGCACAGACTAAACAGATTTTTGAGGCATTATCCCGACGAAAGATTCGAAGCGGTGCGTAAACACGCCATTCGTCAATCGATTAAAAGCGCTGGCAAAGAACTTGTAAAATTGATATAAAGGAAACCCAACACCGCGATAAGGTATCCCTTAGCGGCGTATTTCGATAAGTACCCTTTAACGACGGACGTCGGCAGACGTCCGTCGCGTTATAGGAAAGGAGCGTTTCTCAGTCGTCCAGCCTGTCGGCTTCGAACATATGCGCCATCTTGCTCTTACGTCCGCTTTTCTTTTCCGCAAGGTCGAGGAAAAGTCGGGTCAGGGCATACATCGTAAACGCCGTTCCGCAAGCTACCATCGTCCAGTCGAATCCGTAATTGAGACCGATAGGCGAGCCGATCTGAACGAGCAGGTTGGCAAGCAGCATCGCTATCGACGAGGCGAGGAAAGCGTATTTGCCGTTACGTGCCACAAGGAATGTTATCGTTCCGAGTACCAGAGCGTAGACATAGTTCGTAGTTCCGAAGAATTCGTTTCCGCTCAGGAGGCTCAGTCTCGTTGCGGCGTAAATAAGTCCGCCGAGTATAAGTCCCAATGCCATCGCCGCCATCTGGGTAGGGAATTTACCGTAGACGAAGAACATCACGAACGTAGTAAGATAGAAAAGGGCGGTGCCTACGCTGAAAGTAAATTCGCCTATTGTAATGATGGGTACGAAGTTAAGTCCTATCACCAGAGCGAAAAACGCGAGCGCGGCTATCCAGTTGATGCGGAAGTCTTTGAGAACGGGTCTGCCGAGACCGACGAGGACCATGAGTCCCAAAACTCCGAGAATGATCATACTGACTAACATAATAATTCACCTCTCGGGTATATTTTGTCCCGCATCGCCGTAAATATACGTCCCGTTCTGCGGGTATTGCATTTAAGGCGGAACTATAGTAAAATAAATTAAATTATAGCTGTATATGTACGGAGCTTTTATGAGGAAAGATACAAACGGTGCAATCGAGCGATCGACGTATATCGACAGAAAAAAACGGTTATTCGATATTATATGTCTCGGCGTTTCCGCGGCGCTTGCGGCGGTCACTCTCGGCACGGGATACGTAAGCCTCGCGCTATTCAATATAGTCGTCGCCATGGCGGCGGCTGTACTTGTTTTTATCCGCGCTTTACGCGATAAAGGCGTTCCGCTGTATCTATGGATAGCGTATCTGGTCTCCGTGGGCGGGGTATTCCTTCTGTTCACGATAAGAGGTGCGGACGATTTCGGCAAGCGCCTTTGGTGGAATCTCGTGCTTTCCGCGGGACCGGTTATCTGCGCCTTGCTTGTATTTTTTGCGGATAAGATCACTCCCGAGAAATTCCGTAAAGTTTTTATGACGTGTACGGCTGTGCTTATGGCAGGTACCGCCGCGGTATATTTCTTCTTCATGAGTCTCAGAATAACGCCTACGGCGGAAAGCTTGCAGAAAGGGCATGACGAATATCTGGGCAGGATAGCGGCTACCAAAGCGTCACCCGACGCGCCCAACGTGCTGGTTATACTTATGGACGACATGGCGTATTCGGATATTTCGCTCTACAGTTATCTCGGAAGCGAGAACGCCACGATAAATACACCCAATATCGACAGGATAGCGGATAACGGGATAGTCATGGATAATTTCTATTCCTCGTCTCCGGTGTGTTCTCCTTCTCGCTTCAGCATACTTACCGGCAGATACTCTTCGCGCGGTTATCTCGATAACGTCGTATTCCCCACTACCGTGGAGTCCGATCCTTATTCTTTCACGCATTTCGTCAATCCTTATCAATTCCTCAATAACGTGGACGGCATACTCGGCGACGAAATTACGTTTGCGGAAGTGTTGCAGGCGAGAGGGTACAATACAGCTTGTATAGGTAAATGGAATCTCGGTGATTACGGCGAATATCTGCCGACCAATCAGGGATTCGATCTCTTTTACGGAAGTTATTACGTCAACGACATGACTCCGTATAACTGGGTGCGCGATACTGGCGGAAATCATCCCGATGGCGAGACACACGCCGAGATCCGTACGCATGAAGAAAACCTCGATCAATCGGAAAGCACGCGGATATTTACGGAAGAAATGATAAAATTTATCGAGTCAAGCGTGGATTCGGGTGAAAAATTCCTCGCATATTACACTACTCCTTGGCCGCATTGGCCGCTGTTCTCCGACAATAACGGGAACGGTAAGGGCGATACTACCGACGACACGTATATAGACTGTATAGAGGAATTCGACAAGTACTTGGGAGAAATACTCGACGCGCTCGAGCGTAAAGGCGTATACGACGATACCCTTATCGTATTTACGAGCGATAACGGACCCGGGCGCGAAGGCGTCACGGGCGCGCTGCGCGGACGTAAAAACACCACCTTCGACGGCGGTATGAAAGTGCCGCTCATAGCGAGCTATCCCAACGGCGGATTAGGCGAGGGCACTGCCGTCGAGAGCGAGGATTTCAGCTATTTCGAATGGGTTAAAGGAGAGGACGGCAGGTATTCCGGAGAGGTGACGGAACGCACCGGAAGTACGAAGCACATATTAGCAAGTTCCATGAATTTCGACTTGTTCGCAACGATCCTCGATTATTGCGGGGTCAACGAGCTTCCTTCGGACAGAATAATAGACGGAGTAAGTCTGAGAGAGCTTTGGTCCGGTAACGTCAGCGCCGATACCCGCGTACACGACATGCTGTTCTATCAGAAAAAGGGCAAGACTCAGGGAATACAGATGGCGGCGGAATCGGAGGGTAAAGTGTACGACTTCAAGTATTACGACCGCGTACATACCGAAAATTCGGCATTTATAGATCAATTCTACAATAATTATCTCTTCAATCTAGATCTCGATCCTGCGGAAGGCTACGACATATCAAAGAGCTATCCCGAGATAGCCGCGAAACTGAGATCGGAACTTGAAGCATTCCGTAAGGAGATGAAAGAAAATCGCCGCGGCATAGTGGATAAGGAGTAGTACGGTGAAACCGCTCTCGTTGATGCTTAAGCCTGCCTCTTCGGAATGCAATCTCGCGTGCAAGTACTGTTTCTATCATTCGCTGTGCGCTACGCGTTCCGCGCCGTCTCACGGGCTAATGAGCGAAGCTACGCTCGAGGAAACGGTAGAAAAAGCATTGAAATTTACGGGAAGGGCTCCGCTTTCGCTTGCCTTTCAAGGCGGAGAACCGCTGTTGAGAGGAAAGGATTTTTTCCGTTATTTCGCAGAGCTATCGGCATTTTACGTTAAAAAGGGAGCTAAAATTAACGTAGGCATTCAGACGAACGGCACTCTTATAGACGAAGAGTGGTGCAATATTTTTGTCGACAACGGATGGCTGGTAGGGTTGTCTCTCGACGGCGACAGGGCTGCCAACGCATACCGAGTGGACAAAAACGGAGAAGAGATATTCGATCGCGTCGTTGCCGCAGCCCGTATTATGTCCGAGAAAAAAGCGCAATTCAATATTCTTACCGTGCTTACCGACCGCGTTGCCGTAAGAGCGGGCGAGATATACGATTATTTCAAAGCGTCGGGTTTCCGTTATCTTCAGTTCATACCATGCCTTAAGCCTTTCCGCTTTACCGAGGAAAGGAAAATATCGGATATTCCCGAATACTCGCCCTATGACGGGAGCGGAGAAAGTTGTTCGTTATCGTCATCGGGTTACGCGCGTTTTCTGAACGAATGCTTCGCCAGGTATTATGCCGATTACTTAAGAGGAGATTACGTGTCGGTAAGACTGTTCGACAATTTCGTGAGACTTGCGCGGTTCATGCCTGCGGAACAATGCGGAATGAACGGACATTGCACCCGTCAGTTCGTGATAGAAGGAGACGGAGAAGTATATCCGTGCGATTTTTACTGCATGGACGAATATTCCCTCGGCAACATACGTTCCGCGGACTTTTATGCACTGACCGAGAATCCGAAAGCTGCCGCGTTCATACGCGAGAGCATGGTAATCTCCGACGATTGCACAAAATGTAAATATTTCGCGTTGTGCTTCAACGGCTGTAAGCGCGAACGCCTCGACGTGGACAAGTGTAAGGCATATAAGGAGTTTTTCTCGAAAAATTCAGATAAACTCGTGAGGATGAAATAAAAGACGTTGAGAATGGCGGGTATGCCGTTTGGTCAATTATTCGGCGCGGAAGTCTCGCTTTCTTTGTCCGCGCGTAGGGGCGCAGGAAGGGCATAGATCGTTTTGTGCGCTTCACCTACGCGGATCTTTTTAAGTTTTACGGAGGAAAGTATTATCATATATACTCCCAATATAAGAGTTCCGCCAGCGATGAGAGCGCCGAGCGCGGCCACAACCTCCCACATGGTATATCCGTGGGCAAAAGGAATGATTATCGCTATCTGTAAGTTGAAAAGAGATATGAAGGCGATAACCGTATTGATATTTTTGAGAGCGAAAAGGACGGGTTCTTTGCGGTTGCGCGATTTAGCCATGCCGGAGATCGCCACGCTGATTTTCGTTATCGCAAATATGCCGTTTATGACGATATTGAATATGCCGCCGCCCTTCGGATAGGCGCCGATCGCCATTTGTATGATAGGTGCGACCATGACTCCGCTGACTATCGGTAGGCAGGCTCCTGTGACGAGGAAGATTATCCATTGTGCTTTTATGCCGCTTTTTTCGACGTGGAATTTATCCGAAATTATTATTGAGGATCTCAGAGCGTACAGAGCGGTGTACATGCCGAAAAGGGAGGCATACCAACTCGATCTGTGCGTTATAGCCATTATCAGAAGATAAAGAATGAATCCGAGATTGAATACCGAAGTTACGAGCGTCAGAAACAAGACGCTGTATTTATAGTCGGACAGGAATTTGTCGAAAATACGAATCTTCCTCAGCGACGTCACGAAATCGCTTACGGCGAGTTCGGAAGCGGTCTGCCTGACCGCGTTTCTGAACACGAGAGCCAATATTATTGATGTCAATATAGACAGCCCGGTCAGAAAATATACCGATTTGACTATGTCGCTGAGACCGGTGCGGATACCGAAAAGGATGAGCGATACCGCGCTTAAGCATAAAGCTACCGCCGCGGTCAGTATTACCGCGACGGATTTACCTTTGTTATGCGTATTTTTGCGGATCTCAGTCAATAGTGTACCGTAGATTTATTATATTTCTTTTCTGTCAGAAAGAGCTTTACCGAGAGTCATTTCGTCGGTATATTCTATTTCCGAACCTATAGGTATGCCGTGCGCAAGCCGCGTGACTTTTATACCGAGCGGTTTGATGAGCCGCGCTATGTATGCGGCGGTCATCTCTCCCGATACGTCGGGGTTGGTGGCTACGATGACTTCTTCCACCCCGTCCAGCCTTTCGAGCAACTCTTTAAGCCTTATCTGCTCCGCGCCGATGCCTTTCTGGAAGTCGAGAGTGCCGTGCAGTACGTGGTACAGTCCTTCGTAAGTCCCTAACTTCTCGAAAGCCTGTATGTCCCTCGGCTCCGCTACAACGCAGATCACGCGTTTGTCCGCAGTAAGACAGCGTTCGCACACGTCGCGGTCTGTATAATTTCCGCATTCGGCGCAGAAGTGTATTTCCGCTTTGGCGCGGCGTACGGCGTCGGCGAATTCCATAGCTTCATCGTCGCTCATATCTATGATCGAATAGGCGTAGCGCGTAGCCGTTTTAAGCCCTACGGCGGGCAGTTTGCGGAATTCCGCGATAAGCGCCGAGAGCGCTTCGGGTTGCATCAGAAGAGTCCTCCGGGAAGTCCGCCGGTGAAGGGTCCCATAACGCGGGACTGTTCTTCTTCGACGAGTTTGATGGCTTCGTTGAATGCCGCCGTTATCATATCCTCGAGCATTTCCACGTCGTCGGGGTCGACCGCTTCGGGTTTGATCTTTATAGAGCTTAGCGTGCGGTCGCAGCACATTACCACTTCCACCATACCGCCGCTCGACGTGGCTACCACTTCGGTCTCAGCGAGTTCTTTTTGCGCTTCGGCAAGTTTTTGTTGCATTTGTTGGGCTTGGCGCATGAGCTGTTGCATATTGCCGCCACCGCCGCCGAATCCGTTGAATTTTGCCATAGATAAGATACCTCCGTATCAATTTATTCTTGCGTAAGCGCGTCGGTTACGCCCGCAAGAGGGGTATAATTATTTCTTTTCCGTAAGTTTGGAACCGAACAGATCGACAAGTCTCATCCTGTCCTCGGGTTTGGCTTTGCCGGTCTCCTTTTTTTCGCCGACGCACTTGAAAGAATATCCGTTGTCGCCGGTCACCGCTTTGAGTGCCGCGGAGATCGCTCCTTCGTATGCGGGATCGGTGAGCTGAGTGTAGCTCGCCGCGTCGCGTACCCGTACGGTGAGAGTCTTGCCATCGAGATCGTAGTCTTCCTGCGCGCGTAATGCCTGATAAAGTATGCCGTATCCGCTTTCCCTAAGTTCCGTAATTATAAGTCCCATGAGGCGAACGGCTTTATCGCTCGCAGGCTTGCGGACGGGAGTGCTGTCGAAAACGGGAGTTTCCTCGGTCACGGTATCCTTTTTCGAGAGAGCGGATATCCTTTCCGCCGCTTCCTGCGCGCTGACGGCGGGCTTGCTTTCCGCTTTTACCGTATAACCGCCGAATTCCATGTCGCGCAACTGTCTCTCGAGAGCGGTGACGCGTGAGACGAGGGCTTCGGTGCCCGTTTCGGTATTCATCTCCGCTGCCTGTACGAGAACGGCTTCGAATATTATGCGCGGTTGGGTGCTGTAACGGAGCGCGTTTTCCACTCCCGCAAGGAGTTTCATCGCCCGGGCTATACGGAAGTTGTCGTATCTGTCGGCAAGCTCGCCGACCGCTTTCAGCTCTTCGTCGTTATATCCTCCGCGGTAGCCTTTGACGTTCTTGACCGTAATAAGCTCGCGGAAAAATTCGGCAAGCTCTTTATTGAGAGTGGAGAGGCCTTTGCCTCTTTCGTAGACCTTATCGGTGAGGGAAAGTATCGTCTCGACGTCTCCTTTGAGAACAGAAGAAGCGAGCGAGTGAAGCGTGCCGAAGTCGGACGCTCCGAGCACTTCCAGCACGGCGTCGGCAGTAAGCTTGTCCGGCGAATACGAGAGGCACATGTCGGTAAGAGACAGCGTGTCTCTTACCGAGCCTTCGCCGTGGACGGCGAGTATTTCGGCAGCTTCGCGCTCGTACTTATATCCAATATCGTCGAATATCCTGCCGAGCAGATCGGTAAGTTCCGATTTGGATACGAGTCTGAAGTCGAAGCGCATGCAGCGCGACAATATGGTCTGCGGCAGTTTATGCACTTCCGTGGTCGCCAGTATGAATATCACGTGAGCGGGAGGCTCCTCGAGCGTCTTGAGCAGAGCGTTGAATGCCGACGGCGACAGCATATGAACTTCGTCTATGATATAAACTTTGTATTTGCCTACGGTAGGGGGATATTGTACGTTTTCCTTAAGTTCGCGGATCTCGTCGACGCCGTTATTGCTTGCGGCGTCCATTTCGATTATATCGATGTTGTCGCTTCCGCCGAGAGCTTTGCATACTTCGCATTTGCCGCACGGAGAGCCGTTCACGGGAGAAAGACAGTTCACGGCTCGCGCGAATATTTTTGCGGAACTCGTTTTGCCCGTTCCGCGCGTCCCCGTGAAAAGGTAAGCGTGACCTACAGACCCGGCTTTTATCTGATTGATAAGAGTGGTTACGATGTGATTCTGTCCTATGACTTTGTCCCAGGTCGCGGGGCGATATTTGCGGTATAACGATACGTACGCCATGATATTATCCGCCTTATACGGGATTTATATCCAAAGAAGCGAGGAATTTGGCGAATGCTTCCTGACCGATCTCTGTATTCTTGAAGACCGCCGTGCATTCGAGTATGCGTACGCAGGTCTCGTTGACGTAATTTACTATGATCTTCTCGGCGTCGTCTATGGGATTTGAAGTGCCGTTGTCGTTGGCAAGCTGCATGATCATTCCGAGATGCTTGGACAGGGGATTTTTCTCGTCGCTCAGAGCTGCGAAATCGAGAGGTGCCGCTCCGCTCAGTATGTCCACTATGCCGCGTATCTCGCTTGCGAGTCTTCCGGGAAGGATAAAGGTCCCCATGGCTTCGATGAGTCCGATGCCTTCTTTTTTGATATTGTGCATGTCCTCGGTGGGGTGATATATGCCGTAGGGATGTTTCTCGTCCGTACGGTTGTTGCGCAGTATGAGATAGAGAGTGTAATCGCCGTTTTCTACCGTTGCGATAGGAGTTATTGTATTATGCGGGGCGTTGGTCTCTGCTATGATGCCTACGGAAGTATCGGTGTACTTACGCCACTTGGCAAGTATGGCGGAAGCCGCCGCCTCTACGTCCGAGCGGACTCTTCCCGAAAGCTTGACGACGGAATTGTACCAGTCGAGGATACCGATATTGACGCTCGGGTATGCCGAAGACGCGAACGCGCGTCTCACGGGACGCGAGAACATTGGAAGCACTTTTTTGCCGCCCTGATAGTGTTCGTGAGCGAGGATGCTTCCGCCGACTATCGGGAGATCGGCGTTGCTGCCTATGAAATAGTGAGGGAACATCTCTACGAAATCGAGAAGCCTTACGAAAGTCTTGTCGGTTATCGCCATCGGGTGATGTTCCGCGCTTACGGCGATGCAATGCCCGTCGAAATACACGTAAGGACTGAACTGCATGAACCAGGGTTCGTCGTTAAGGTAAAGGGGAATGACGCGGATGGTCTCACGTGCGGGATGGCGAGCGTTTCCGTCGAATCCGAGGTTCTCGAGACAGAGCAGACATTTGGGATAATTGGTGGCGGGCATGTTGCGTTCGCGCGCTACCTGTTCGTTGGATTTCTCGGGCTTACTGAGATTGATGGTAACGGTGAGGTCTCCGGTAGGGAATTCCGCCGCCCACTTTATGTTCTTTTTTATGTCCGCCATGCGGATATAATTGCTGTTGACTCCGATCTCGTTAAGGTATTCGGTAGCGGCTTCGGTGCCTTTATTTGCGGCTATCGCGTCGAATTCCGCTATCACCACGCTCGGAGCGGGAGTGACGAGTCCCATGACGCGCGTTTCGAACAGTAATTTTTCGCTCTCGTCCGCAAGACCGTTCTCCACAGCATAGGCGACTATCGGGTCGAGTATGCCGGTCTGCAGAGGGGGAATCTTGGCGTCGGGAGCGGACGGCTCGGAAAGCTTGAACATGGCGAGCAGTCTGTTACGGGCGTATATTGCGTCGAAAGCGCTCAGGTGAAGATTATCTTGCGCGTACGCGACAAGATTAGCGAGTAACTTACCGATGGATACGTTTTGTTTAGGCATAGAAGATCCTTATAAGATGCGAATATATTTTTTGTAGTTTACTTATCAAGTCTTATGTGCTATAATGGCAATATCATTATTATATATGGAGAAGACGATTTTGGCAATATTATACGATAAAAAAAGTTTGCTCGAAAACAAGAAATTTATCGCCGCGGCGAATGAAATATACGCAGGCGACGTCGAAAAAGCCGCCGACAGGATAGCGGCTCTCGTCGAAGAACACGTGAAATCGGTAGACGGCGAAATCATGATATTCAGTTCTCCCGGCAGGATCGAGGTCTGCGGAAATCATACCGATCACAATAACGGCAAAGTCCTTGCCGCAGCAGTATCGGTGGACCTTGCGGCGGCGGTCACGCCTCTCGGGGAGCGGAAGATCGTCGTCAAAAGTCTCGGATTCCCGGTAGTGGAAGTAGATATTGACGATCTTGAACCGAAAAAAGAAGAGGAAGGCACGTCTTTCGCTCTCGTTCGCGGCGTTCTCCGCGGACTCAAGGACCGCGGATACGCCATCGGCGGCTTCTATGCCACCACGGTATCGGACGTTTTCAAGGGCGCCGGCATGAGCAGCTCCGCTTCGTTTGAAGTATTCGTCGCGGAAGTGGAAAACGCGCTCTATAACGGCGGAGTGATTTCCGCTGTGGAGAAAGCCATAATAAGTCAGTATGCCGAGAACGTTTATTTCGGTAAGCCTTCGGGTCTGATGGATCAGTCCGCGATCGCGCTCGGCGGCGTGAGTTACATAGACTTCCTCGATCCCTCCGCGCCGGAAGTGGAAAAACTGGACTGGCAATTCGACGACACCACGGTATTCGTCGTGAACTGCGGCGGCGACCACTGCGAACTTACTCCTCAATACGCCGCAATCAGAGCGGAAATGGAGGAGGTCGCTTCGATATTCGGACAGGAAAAGTTGCGTTTCGTGGACGAAGGCGAATTTTTCAGCTCCGTATCCGCGCTTAAGGATAAGGTCAGCGGCAGAGCGATATTGCGCGCGATGCATTATCTCGAGGAGAACGACAGGGTAGAGTCGCTGCGCGAAGCGATACGCGACGGAGACGAGGACATCGCCTATGCGATAATCACCGCGTCCGGAGAATCTTCCTATAAAAAACTTCAGAACTGTTATGCCGAAGGCGACCGTTCAGAGCCTATACCTCTTGCACTCGCGCTGTGTGAAAACTATGACGGCGTAAGAGCTTTCCGCGTTCACGGCGGCGGATTTGCGGGTACCATACTGGTATTCGCCGACAATTCCGCCAAAGAGGAGTTCAGAGACTACATGAGCGGTATTTTCGGAGAGAAGAACATTTATATGCTCAAGATCCGTAACAGCGGGGCCATAAGGCTCGACCTCGGCGAATAACACGGAGGAAACGGCAGTGTTGTGCGATATGCATTGGACGGGCAAAGTCGATTCCGTCGCTTTTTCGATAGGCGGCAAAGACATTGCCTGGTACGGTATAATTATTACATGCGCCATGCTCGCGGGGCTTTTTGCGGCGCTCGTACGCGGCAAAAAGCATAATCTGACGATCGACGATCTGGTGGAGATATTCATCATCGCCATACCTCTTGCCATAATCGGCGCGCGTATCGGCTATGTGATGGTACGCCCCGAATATTTCCCGTCCGATTTCGGCTGGGACGACTTCGTCAACGTCATCGCGGTATGGGACGGCGGTCTCACGATAATGACGGGAGTGCCTTTCGGCGTTCTCGGCGGCGCGATATGGTGTAAGTGGCGTAAAGTGAATCTTATCGATCTTGCGGATATAATCATACCCGTAGTCCTTTTTTCGCAGGGCCTCGGAAGATGGGGCAATTTCTGCAATCAGGAGATATTCGGCGCGGAGATAACTAATCCGAATCTTCAGTTTTTCCCGATAGCGGTATTCATCGCCCGTCTCGACGGCTTCTATCAGGCGTTGTTCTTCTACGAGATGGCGATGGATCTTGCGTTCTTTGCGGCGATGATGATATTGCTGCGTCACCTTAAAGTGCGCGGCGCGGGTACGCTTATGTATCTTTTCTCGTACTGCCTCATAAGGTTCGTGATGGAATTCATAAGAGACGACGGAGCTATCTACGACGTATTCAATTATACTCAGGTGATTTGCGGAATACTGGTCGTGGCTTCGGCGGCGTTGCTAGCGTACCTAATCGTCAGGGACGTGAAGGCGGGTAAGAAGGTATGGTACGGCAAAGGCGGCATTCCGCCGGAAGAGACGATACAGATACATCCGTATCACAAGCCGAGTAAAAAAGAGGGCGGAAAGGAAGCAAAATGATGCTCTCGCGCGGTTCGCCGGCTAAGCGCCCGGGGACCGCGCGAAATTTATTTTACCTTAAAAGACCGTTTTGCGGCAATTAAAAGGGAAAAAGTATAAATACACAGGAAGCGAGCGGTATGAGAAATTTGACTTTACTTACGGATCTTTATCAATTCACGATGATGAACGGTTATGCCGAAACCGGAATGGCGGACAGAGAAGCCGTATTCGACGTTTTCTTCCGTCCGGCGGCGCACCTCGACTTTGCCGTCGCGGCAGGACTGCAGCAGGCGATAGAGTACATCAATAACCTCCGATTCGAAGATGACGATATAGCATATCTTAGATCTCTCGGTTGTTTCGGCGAAAAGTTCTTCGAGCGTATCAAGGATTTCCGTTTTACGGGCGACGTGTACGCGGTGCGCGAAGGAGAAATGGTATTCCCGCACGAGCCGCTGGTGACGGTCAAGGCGCCTTTGTTCGAAGCGCAACTCGTGGAGACCGCGCTTCTCAATCTCATCAATCATCAGACTCTGATAGCGACCAAAGCGATGAAGATGGCCAACGAGACCAAGGGCGGCATAGCGGAATTCGGGCTGCGCAGAGCGCAGGGACCGGACGCGGGTATATACGGCGCGAGAGCGAGCGTTATAGGCGGATGCGTAAGCACGTCCAACGTGCTTGCCGGTAAGATGTTCGGCGTCAAAGTGAGCGGTACGCACGCGCACAGCTGGGTCATGAGCTTTCCCGACGAGCTGTCGGCTTTCCGTAAATACGCGGAACTTTATCCGGACGCGTGTCTGCTTCTCGTGGACACTTACGACACGCTCGGCAGCGGCGTTCCCAATGCGATCAAGGTATTCGACGAACTCAAGGCGCGCGGATATACTCCGCTCGGCATAAGGCTCGATTCGGGAGACCTCGCGTATCTCTCCAAGAAGGCGCGCAAAATGCTCGACGACGCGGGACACAGGGACGCAAAGATCTTCGCGTCGGGCGACATAGACGAAAATATTATCGCTTCGCTCAACGCGCAGGGCGCGAAAATCGACGTGTGGGGAATAGGTACAAAACTTATAACCGCTTCTCCGAATCCCGCTCTCGGCGGCGTTTACAAACTTGCGGCTATACAAGACGAAAACGGAGAATGGACTCCCAAAATGAAGATCTCGGATACCCCGGAGAAGATAACTAATCCCGGATTTAAGACCTTCTACAGGATATACGGCGCGGACGGTAAGGCGGCTGCCGACCTCATCGCGCTGAGAGGAGAGAAGTTCGATACGTCCAAGCCTCTCACTATATTCCATCCGATCGAGACATGGAAACACACCACGTTCGATAAGTATTCCATGCGCGAAATTCCGGTCAAGGTATTCGAAGGCGGAAAGCAGGTCTACGAAGTGCCGACGCTAGAAGAGACGGTTAAATTCGCAGTGAAGTCCAAGGGCGAATTCTGGGAGGAGTACAAGCGTCTTACCAATCCTCATATATACAAAGTCGATCTTTCGGACGGGCTGTACGATCTGAGGAAATCTTTGCTTCTGAACGCACGTCGCGCGGGAGGGCGTAAATAAGACATATTCCGAGGTATTTTGCATGGCTCAGGCGGTTATAATCCGCTTATGGCCGGAATATTTACGCGTAATAATAAGAAGAATAATAAGAACAAACGCCAATTCGACTCGGGCGCGCCGCTTCCGGAAGAAGCGGAAGCGCAAGCCGGGCGGATCGCCGCGCTTCGTGCGGAAGTGGAGAGACTTACCGCGGAACTTAACGGTTACCGTGCGGAAGAACGCGAGATACGCGACGCGCTCAATTTTGCCAAGGCAAGGTCGGAAGAATACGAGAAAGAAGCCCGTATCCGTTTCGCTCTCGAGAGCGAAAGGCTAGCCGCTTACCGCGATAAATGGCAATCGAGGCTGAGAATGCTCGGAAGCGCGGAAAAACTCGGAGAAGAGGTGCTGGAGTGCAAGCGTTTCTTCGAGGACTGCGTAAGAGAACTCAGCGCCGTGATCGAAGGCGAACCTTTGCCGAGCGATCCCCCCGGGGAACAGTTTTACAGCGAATGCGCGCGGCTCAGCGATCTGGGAGTATCGCGCGAGGAGCAGGAAGTGCGGCTGAGCGACGACGAGTTAGGCGTATTGCTCGCTCAGCTCGGGAATAAATAGCGAATCATATTGACTAAATTTAATATTTAAGGTATATTTTTATTATTCCGAAATCTCGGGATACCGTCGTCCAAACGGTAAGGAGCAGTTATGGCATTAAAGCGCGAAGAGGTCGCAGAAAGCAGAAAATGGGACTTAAGCTCGCTGTTCACGAGCGAACGGGAATACGAAGAATCGCTGACCGCCACCGCGGAAAAGCTTAAGGAAATCGCGGTCTACAAAGGTAAGCTTGACGAAACCAATTCCGCAGAGTGTCTGAAGCTTTCGTCCGATATAGGCCGCGCGCTCGAGAGACTGTACGTTTATGCCAATCTCCGCAAAGACGAAAATACCGCAGATGCGGAGGCTCAGGCTCGCGCAGAAAAAATAAACATACTTGCCGCGAAGTGTTCTTCGGCTACGTCTTTCATAAGCGCGGAACTTGCAGGATTCCCTGCCTCTAAATTGCGCCGCATGGCTTCTCGGGCGGAATACGAGCCGTTCTCTGTGCTTCTTAACGACGTTATAAGGGAAAAGAAGCACATACTTTCGGTTAAGGAAGAAAAGATAATGTCGGAGATCTCCGCTTTTACGGGAGATTTCCGTAATATTTTCATGATGTTCGACAACGCCGACATCAAGTTCGGCAAAGTGCGCGTGGACGGCGAAGATACCGAGCTTACGCACGGAGTATATTCCGTATTGCTGCAGCATCCCTCGCAGGAAGTGAGACGCAACGCATTCGAAACATACTATGCTTCCTATCGCGCAGGCATCAATACCGTCGCCGCGACTTACGCGGGATCTGTAAAAAAAGACTGTACGGTATCCGCGTTGCGCGGCTTTTCTTCCGCCTTGGCAAGGGCGCTGTATGCCGACGACATCAAGAAATCCGTTTACGACAATCTGATCTCGGCGGTACACGACGCTACGCCCTCGGTTCACGACTACATCAGGTACCGTAAAAAAGCGCTAGGACTCGAGGAATTGCACATGTACGACCTGTACGTACCGATAACGGAAGATTTCCGACTCGAGATGGATTACGACGACGCGTACGAACTGGTTAAAAAGGCGCTCGCGCCTTTGGGCGAGGAGTACGGAGATCTGCTCGACAGAGCGCGTAAAGAGCGTTGGATAGACGTAGAAGAGACCGTCAACAAGAGGTCGGGAGCTTATTCATGGGGAATGTACGACAGCAATCCGTACGTTCTGCTCAATTATAAAAAGACGGCTCACGACGTATTCACGATCGCGCACGAACTCGGGCATTCTATGCACAGCTATTATTCGCGCAAGAATCAGTGTTATGAGAAGGCGGATTACAGTATATTTGTGGCTGAGATAGCGTCTACGGTCAACGAAGTTCTGCTTCTCAAGTATCTCATTTCCTCTGCGGACGGTAAGGCGCGTAAATATCTGCTCTCGTATTATCTAGACATGTTCAGAACCACCGTGTTCCGTCAGACGATGTTTGCGGAATTCGAGAAATTCGCGCACGAGCTGTACGAATCCGGTTCGCCGCTTACTGCGGAGAACATGAGCGCGGAGTACATGAGACTCAACCGATCCTATTACGGAGACGGCGTGATACACGACGATGACATAGCGATAGAATGGTCGCGCATACCGCATTTCTATAACGCTTTCTACGTCTACAAATACGCTACGGGGATGATCTCGGCTGTCAATATTGCGGACAGATTGCTCCGCGAAGAGGGCTATATAGACAAATACAAAGCCTTCCTTTCCGCCGGCGGGTCGTTGTATCCGCTTCCGACTCTCGCGCTTGCGGAAGTCGACCTAAGTAAAAAAGCGCCGTTTGCGTTCGCTATGCGCGAGTTCCGCGACGCGCTCAGAGAGATGAAGAAATCATGAAGAAACCCGGTAAGCTCCAAATCGCCGGCATAGTCCTGCTGTCGATAGCTTTAGTTATAGTCATAGTTTACGGTTCGGTAGCTTTAGCTACGTTTTCACGCGCCGACGTCGATCTCTATGAAGGCGGAAAGCCCGACGCCGCTCCGGTGGAGATAATCTATAACTCGATCATGTTCACCAACGGTAATTATCAATACGCCATCCAGGTTTACGCGGACGTCGATAAGTTGACGGCGAACATAGCTTCGGCGGAGGCTGCCGCCCGTATCAAGGCCGCTGTGGCAGCGAAGCTCGGCGAGATATACGAGAGCTTCACTCAAGCCGGCATGCGCGTTACTTACGAGGAAGGCAGCTATTTCGTCAATGCCGTACTTGCCGAATACGCAAGCTACGACGACATTTCCATAGCGAACGGCGATACGGGTTACGACGCGCCTACCTCTTCGGGGAAAGTGTATACCGGCTTCTGGTATTCCGATTACGTCGTTACGCAGACCACGGTCTTTGCCGACACGGAAGGAGAAAACTGGTTGAATTTCGCTTATGAGAAACTTGTTTCCGACGGCACGGTAAGCGCGGATGAGATCGATTTCGTATTTAATTACGGTACTGCGTATTCGCACGGACTTATAGAAACGGACGCCGATTACGTCTACAGATACATCGCCCCGGATAAAAGGGTAAGCTACGTCCACGAATTCAGGATGTCTCAAGATGAGCGTTCGAGAGAAATAACGATAGTGCAGCATTCGCCGAATACCGCTTCATGGTATCTGACGGTCATTACGGCGGCGATAATAGTGACGGGAGCGTCGTTGTTGCTTACAGGCAACAGACAAAATAAAGAGAAAGGCAAATAATATTCGGTCGCATACGGCGACATACTACGGAGAAAACGGATATGAGCGAAAAAGAACTCGGAGAAAACAAACAGGGTTACAGACAATATCCCAACAATTTCGGTGCGGAGCAATACGTTCTGTGCTGTATGCTTATAGACGGGGAAGTATTGGCGGACGTGGCGCCTACGATAAACTCCGATTATTTCTATAATCCGAGACACAAGACCATTTTCGAAGCGGCGCAGTCCCTTTTCAATAAAGGCGTGTCGGTCAACGTTATAACGGTCAACGACGTGCTGACCAAGACCAACAAGACGGATATAGATATGCTCGGTTATCTTACAGATCTGTCTCAGATCACGCCGAGCGCGGTGAATTACAGAGACCATCTCAATATTCTGCGCCGCGACATGATAATGCGCAGACTTATAGCGATAAGCAAAGAGATCGCGGAGGACGCTTACACGTCGCAGGACGCGGATCAGTCCGTCAATAATGCGGAGCGCCTGGTGTACGGTATTAACCTCGCGGCTACGGCGAGCGGACTGGAGCATATCGAAGCGCCCAGCTCGCGTTTTTTGAGAAGGCTCGAACAGATGGCGATAAATCCATCGGCACGCAAGGGACTTCGCACTCATTTCCCCATTTTCGACAAGATCACTAACGGGCTTCAGCCTTCGAGCCTAATTATACTTGCGGCGCGTCCTTCGGTAGGTAAAACTTCCTTCGCGCTCAATATCATATCCAATATAATCAAAGAGCACGAGGACGCAGTCGTGGCGATGTTCTCTCTCGAAATGTCCGCAGAACAGCTCGTGCAGAGGATACTTGCCTCCAATACGGGCGTAGATATGGGTAAATTGAGCAGCGCGCGACTCAGCGAGAGCGACCAGAGCGAACTTTGGAGCGCGCACGTCGAGGCGTCCAATTGCAGAATTTATTTCGATTCCACATCTATGCAGACCCCGGGTAATATAGCGAGCAAGTGCCGTAGACTCAAATCCATGACTGCGGACAAACGCCTCGATCTCGTGATAGTGGACTATTTACAGCTAATGGCTAACGATAAGGACAAAATACGCTCTTCTTCGAGCAGACAGACCGACGTATCCGATATCAGCCGAATGATGAAGATAATGGCTATGGAGCTTCAATGCCCGGTAATAGCGCTGTCGCAGATGTCGCGCAGTATCGAAGGCAGAGACGACAAGCAGCCGAGGCTTTCCGACCTGCGAGAATCCGGCGCGATAGAGCAGGACGCGGATATGGTCATGTTCCTTTCGAGAGAAAACGAAGAAGAAAAGACCAAGGAAGCGTGCAATATCATACTCGACATAGCCAAGCACCGTAACGGCGAGCTTGCGCAGATAAGATACGTGTGGGAGGGAAGGCACGTACGCTTTACGGAGTCGAGCGATCAGACAATGTACGCGTTCCCGAAAACTTCTGCCAAGAAAAAGTCTCCTTCGGCGGAAGAGTGACCTCGGCCCGCCTCCCGCTCGGCGTAAAAATAACGCATATCGAAGCCCGTACCCGATATAATATGGTATGGGCTTTTCAGTTGCTGTAAAAGAAATAGTACTCGACAAGGTGACGTTGAGCGCGGGAGAAAAGATCTTTATCGAAGGTCATCGCGGCATATCCACTTATTCGCCAGACGAGATAGTGGTACGCATTTACGGCGGTACGCTGCGCATAATTGGCGAAGGACTGGAGGTGAACGAAATGAACGGCGACGAACTTACGGTGAGCGGAAAAATAAACGCGGTCGAGAGGAGAAAGAAAGGTGAAAAAGCATAGGGTAAGCGGCGTAGCTTTCGAGGCAAAGGCACGTATAAGGAGCGAAGGCTCGCCCGCGTATACGCTTAATCTTCTCACCGCCGCCGGTATCCGCGTAAGCGAAGTGAAAATAAACGGCAATACGATGTGTTTCACGGTCGGGGAGACGTTACTGCCGCTCACGCAAAAGACGCTGTCCGATAACGGCAGGGAATACTCGGTGGAATCCGTATCGGGATCGAAAATAAAATTCAGGGAATTGTTGTCGAGATACGCGCTTATAATAGGCGCCGTAATATCGTGCGGACTGATTTACGTTTATTCCACTTTTATATCCGAAGTGGAGATCCGTGGCAACGCGGAAATAGCCTCCGAGACGATCTCAGCCATTGTCGACGAGTACGTTAAAACTCCTTCGCTGTTCGGTTCCCCCGACTTTGACGAGATCGAGAAAGCCGTCGCGGCTTGCGACGGTATCGCCTATGCCACGGTCATGAGAGAAGGCAAGCGGCTTATCGTAGAAGTCGTCGAAGAGCTTCCCGAAACAGAAATTACGGATACCTATTCTCCGATACCCGTGTTGGCGAGAGAAAGCGGAACGGTGACTAAAGTAGTTACTTTGAGGGGGACGGCCGCCGTCGAACCGGGAGATACTGTTCAGGCGGGACAGATACTTATCGCGCCGTACGTGAGCGCAGGCGAAGGCGAAGACATACCGGTGAGAGCGATGGGTATAGTAGAAGCACGCGTAACCCGTACCGAAGAACTGGAATACACGGACGAAGCGTCCTTTACTTCTAACGCGGCGGCGGACATCGAGGCGCGCAAGCAGGCTTTCGTAGCCTCTCTCGGAGCAAACGAATTATTTACCGGTTCTTCATTTACGGTGAAAAAGCTGGACAAAAGTATTATAATAAGTATATACTATGAAATAATAACGCGTATTTCTTGACGTGCGGAGAAGTCCGCAGAGGTACTTACGAAGGGATTATAATATGCCGGACAATAAGAATCAGAAAAAAAGATCTCCCGCCATAAGGCTTACGGACAGTAAGATCAGACTGATTGCCGTACAGGTCCTTTTCATGATAGGGGTATCTTTGATACTCGCTATGTTGGTGAGGCTCGTTTCGCTCGACAACGTGAACGGCGCAGAGGATATTTTCAACGGCAGGGTGTGGCTACAGATATTGATACTCACCGTGATCATGACTATCATAATGTCCACGCTGCTGCTTTATGCTTATTACGTGAGAAAGGGGACCGACGATTCCAAACATAAACTGCTGCCCGTTCTCGCAACGTCCGTCACGCTGACGTTTGCGCTCGCGCTCGTGTTCGGCAGACTCATTTCGCTGTACGCCGCTCCGCTTACGCTTTGCTCTCTCCTCGTAGCGGCTCTCATAGACAAAAGGGTGGGCGTTGTAACGAATATACTTATATCTCAGGCGTTCTATCTTACTTACGTTTTCGTTTTCGGCAGCGCAAAAGTGGTCGAGAGCGCGGCGGCTCTCATCACGTCCATGGTCGCTTCGATATTCCTTATCGTATTCATCGATAAAGCAAACAACCGTTTGAAATTCACTTTGACGGGCTTCATCGTCGGCATCTGTACGGCGGTGCTTCCCATACTCATAAACCTAGTAATCGATTCTTCCGACGCCGCGCTCATACTTATGAGCGGACTATGGAGTTTCGTTTCCGTGGTGCTTTCCATAGGGCTTTTCATGATAATATTGCCCGTAATGGAATTTCTTTTCCGTCTCGATACGGGCTTCCGCCTTGCGGAACTCTGTTCGCTGGATAATCCGCTTCTCAAGCGCCTCGCGCAGGAAGCCCCCGGAACTTTCAACCACAGCATGGTGGTAGGCAATCTCGCCGAGCTATGCGCCGACGCCATAGGCGAGAACAGTCAGCTCGCCAAGGTATGCGCATATTATCACGATGTAGGTAAAGTCAAAAATCCTCAGTATTTTATCGAGAACCAGAAAGGTTATAACCCGCACGACGACGTCATACCGGAAGTAAGCGTATCGATGATAGTCAGTCACGTGACCGAGGGGAGCGCGATGTTGCGTAAGGAAAGGCTTCCCGATATAGTTGCCGACGTTGCTCTTCAGCACCACGGCACCACTTCGGTCAATTATTTCTTATATAAAGCGCAGAACTTCACCGAAGACAATCTCGACAAGGCCGAATTCAGTTATCCGGGACCGAAACCGCAGACCAAGATAGCCGCGATTATTATGATAGCCGACACTGCGGAAGCTGCAAGCAGAGCGGTATCGGGGCTGAAAACCCCCGAAAGTTACCGCGCTTTCGTGCGTAATATCATAAAGCAGAAGGCGGATTCCGAACAGTTCAGCGAATGCGCGATCACTTTCAAGGATCTGGATATAATCGAAGAAACTCTTGCTACCGCGATACCTTCCATCTATCACGGCAGGATCGAGTACAATAACAACAGGAAAGACAAATAACGACGGTTAAGAGAAATTTGCATCATGATTAACATTTACGATGCCGGTAAATTCGGCAAAATAATTTCTGCCGCGGTAAGCGGCGCTTTCCGTAAATTCGGTATTGCGGAAGACAAAGCGGAAGTCGAAATAGATTTCATAGACCCGGAGCGTATGCGCTCGCTCAATTCTGAAGCGCGCGGAGTGGATTCCGTGACCGACGTTCTTAGTTTTCCCGCGCTCGAGGCGTCGATACCTTTCGACCCCGAAGATTATCCCGATGACCGCGATCCGGAGACGGGAGCCGTTATTCTCGGAGAAATTTACGTTTGTCCGGAGAGAGCTTCGTCGCAGGCGGCGGAATACGGTCATTCTTTGTCGCGCGAAATAGCTTTTCTCAGCGTACACGGCATATTGCATTTACTCGGATTCGACCACGAAAGCGAAAACGAACGTCTCGGAATGGAGAAACTTCAGGACGAGATACTTGTAGCTTCCGGATTTACGCGCGATTACGCGGACGGTCTTACTCTCGAAGACGCGTATGTCGAGGACGACGCCGAAGATGTGACCGACGAGGCTTCCGAAGATAAGCAGCGCTCGGGCGTTGCCGTTATACTCGGGCGACCCAATGCAGGCAAGTCCACTCTTATCAACGCCATAGTAGGCGAGAAAGTCGCCATAGTGAGTTGGAAACCGCAGACTACGAGGAACCGTATAATCGGCGTATATAACGCGCCCGGTCTCCAGATAGCTTTTGCGGATACGCCCGGGATACACAAACCGAAAAACAAGCTCGGCGATTTCATGATGAAATCGGTAAAGACCGCCATGGAAGGCGTGGATGTGGCGATATACGTGGTGGACGCGGAGAAGGGGGCGGACGAGAACGATTATATGCGCATAGAAGCGCTCGTACGCGGCGGTAACAATACCGTAGTGGCGGTCAACAAGGTCGACAGAGTGACGAAAGAGAAGGTCGCCGAAATACTTTTAAAGCTTAACGCTATAGGCGGCATCGCCGCGGTGGTGCCAGTATCCGCGCTCAAGGAAAAGAACGTCGACGTGCTTATAGACGAGGTCGGCAAGTTTATGCCGTACGGCCCCAAATATTATCCCGACGATCAGTACACCGACAGGAACATGCGTTTCATGGCGTCGGAGATCATAAGGGAAAAGGCGTTGAGACTGCTCGATAAGGAGATACCTTACGGCATAGCCGTGGCGATCAACAAGTACGAATACCGCGATAACGGCATACTCGACATAGACGCCGACGTGATCTGCCAGAAAGCCGCGCATAAACCCATAGTTCTCGGTAAAGGCGGCGCGATGATCAAGCGGATAGCGGAATACGCCCGCGAAGATCTCGAGAAAATGACCGATTCCAAAATATTCCTTACGCTGTGGGTGCGTGTAAAAGAGGACTGGAGAGACGATATCGTACTGCTCAACAATCTCGGTTACGATCCTAAAAAGGATTCGTGACCTCGCATAAACGGTCTTTGAGGGGACATACTTACGGTATGGAAGAACGTATCGGAAAAGCCGGTTCCCCCGAGGAGATATTGCACGCCGCGTTCCGCAAGAGCGGCGACATAGGCTACTATATGCTCTACTCCGCGCTTAAGCGCAAGAGGGGAGGAAAAACCACCGATGGAGATCAAGACTAAAGCTCTGTGCATAAGCGCGTCCGACTATGGCGAAAGCGACAGGTTACTCGTGTTGGTGACGTCAGAGATCGGCAAAACGGTTGCCCGTATCAAATCGGTAAGGACCCCGAAATCCAAATTAAAGGTTGCGGCTTCTCCGTTGTGTTTCGGCGAATACATATTGAACGAGAAGGGCGGAAGATATACCGTGATAGGCGCTTCGCCCGAAAATAATTTTTTTAATTGCTGGTCAGACATCGACCGTAATTGTGCGGCACTTACCGTTACCGAGGCACTGGACAAATTTACCGAGACCGGCGTGAACGCTTCGGAAGAATTGGCTCTCGCTTTACGCGCGCTGTTCGCTATTGACGGCGGTGACGCGTATCCGTATTTGTATTCGGCGGCTTTCCTGGTCAAGCTCATGCCTTTCGTGGGGATAGACCTCGGGGAGTACGCGGCCTTACCTTCGGACGTGCGCTCCGCGCTCGGATTACTCGCTCTCGCGGGATTCGACGAGCTGGATTCGGCGGAGATAACTCTCCCCGCGCTCGTGAGAAGCTTGAATTATATATGCCTTATCTACGGCAACATGACGGGCGAAACGATGCGCGCGTTGCGTCAATCCTTGAAACTTATTTCGGACGGGACGGGAACTGCGCGGTAAATTTTTTATCCGCCGCGCGCGGTTAAGTCGTGCGAAAATTGGATGTGCGGAGAAGGTAGTGCACTGACACGAAAATATTCGCTAACGTGCGCGCGTCTTAGTGCGTAAAATTTATATTTAGTCTTTGAAATCACTTGATTAGAAGAGACTTTTCGGCTATAATATTAACCGCTAAACAATACAAAAAAGTTTCACAGGAGATTATTTTATGACACAGTTCGTTTACTTGTTCAGAGAAGCCGACGGTAAAGACAAAGCCAAGTTCGGCGGTAAAGGCGCGAACCTTGCCGAGATGACCAAGCTCGGTATGCCCGTTCCTCCCGGACTTACCATTACGACCGAGGCTTGCACCCAGTATTACAAGGACGGCAAAAAGATCAACGACGAGATCCTTAACCAGGTTTTCGAGAAGCTCGCCGTTCTCGAGAAGGAGACCGGTAAAACTTTCGGAGACGTCGAGAATCCTTTCCTTGTTTCGGTAAGAAGCGGCGCGAGAGCTTCGATGCCCGGAATGATGGACACCGTTCTCAACCTCGGTCTTAACGACGTGAGCGTCGTAGGACTTGCAAAACTCACCAACAATCCCCGTTTCGCTTACGACTGCTACCGCAGATTCATTCAGATGTACTCCGACGTCGTTGTCGGCGTAGGCAAGAATTTCTTTGAAAAAGTTATCGACGAGCTTAAGAAAGAGAAGGGCATCGTACTCGATACCGAGTTCACGGCGGAAGACCTTCAGGAGCTTATCGCAAGATACAAAGCCTTCTACCGCAGCGAAATGGGAGAGGACTTCCCTCAGGATCCCAGGAAACAGCTTGTCGGAGCGATCGAAGCCGTTTTCCGCAGCTGGGATAACCCCCGCGCCATCGTTTACCGCCGTATGAACGACATCCCCGGTGACTGGGGCACCGCCGTTAACGTACAGTCGATGGTATTCGGCAACATGGGAGAAACTTCCGGAACGGGCGTTGCGTTCACCAGAAGCCCCACGAACGGCGATAAACATCTTTACGGCGAATTCCTTATGAACGCCCAAGGCGAAGACGTCGTTGCCGGTATCCGTACTCCTTCGCCCATCGATCATCTCAAAGAGACCAATCCCGCCGTTTACGAGCAATTCCTCGACATCTGCAGCCGTCTCGAGAATTATTTCCACGACATGCAGGACATGGAGTTCACCATCGAACGCGGCAAGCTCTATATGCTCCAGACCCGTAACGGCAAACGTACCGCTCTTGCGGCTATCAATATCGCCGTCGATCTCGTTAAAGAAGGACTCTGCACCGAGGAAGAAGCTCTGCTTAAGATCGAGCCGAAACAGCTTGACGATCTTCTGCATCCCACTTTCGACAAAGCGGCTCTCAAGAAAGCCGAACCCATTGCGGCAGGTCTTCCCGCTTCCCCCGGCGCCGCTTGCGGTAAGATAGCGTTCAGCGCCGAAGAGGCTAAAGAGCGCGCCAAAGCGGGCGAGAAAGTCGTTCTCGTAAGGGTCGAGACCTCGCCCGAGGACATCGAAGGAATGCAGGCGGCGCAAGGTATCCTTACCGCTCGCGGCGGACTTACCTCTCACGCGGCGGTCGTCGCTCGCGGAATGGGCGCTTGCTGCGTATGCGGATGCGCCGCGGTCGAGATCTCCGAGGACGGAGAGACCTGCATCATCGCCGGTAAGAAATTTACTAGAGACGACGTTATTTCCCTCGACGGCTCTACCGGTAATATTTACGTAGGCGCTATCCCCACCGTCAAGCCCGAGATCACCGGCAATTTCGCCACCGTCATGGGCTGGGCGAATAAATATCGCAAACTTCAGGTCCGCGCCAACGCCGACAACCCGAGAGACGCTTCCGTAGCGTACGACTTCGGCGCTCAGGGCGTAGGTCTCTGCCGTACCGAGCATATGTTCTTCGAAGCGGAGAGAATCCCCGCAGTGCGCGAAATGATAGTCGCTTCCAACGTCGAGCAGCGTAAAGCCGCTCTTGCGAAGCTTCTCCCCATGCAGAGACAGGACTTCATCGGCATCTATAAAGCGCTTCACGGCTATCCCGTGACCATCCGCTTCCTTGATCCGCCGCTTCACGAGTTCCTTCCCACCAAGGAAGAGGACATCCGCGCTCTCGCCAAAGAGATGAATATTTCTTACGAGCAGCTCCTCGAGACCGTACACAATCTCCATGAGATGAACCCGATGCTCGGACATCGCGGCTGCCGTCTTGCAGTGACTTATCCCGAGATCGCAGAGATGCAGACCCGTGCCGTTATCGAAGCCGCCATCGCCGTCAACAAGGAAGGCGGAAACGTCAAAGCCGAGATCATGATCCCGCTCGTGGGCGACGTCAAAGAGCTTGCTTATGTCAAGAAAGTCGTCGTAGACACCGCGGAAGCCGTTATGGCTGAGCAGGGCGCGAAAGTGGAATACATGGTCGGAACGATGATCGAGATACCGCGTGCGGCTATCACCGCCGATCAGATCGCCAAGGAAGCGGAGTTCTTCAGCTTCGGTACCAACGACCTTACCCAGATGACGTTCGGCTTCAGCCGTGACGACGCGGGCAAGTTCCTCGGCGATTACTATTCCAAGAAGATATTCGAATCCGATCCCTTCGCAAGACTCGATCAGACCGGCGTAGGCGAACTCGTCAAAATAGCGGTTGAGAAGGGCAAGAGCGTTCGTCCCAATATCAAACTCGGTATCTGCGGCGAACACGGCGGCGATCCTTCGACTATCGAATTCTGCCACAAAGTAGGACTTAACTACGTATCCTGCTCTCCTTACCGCGTACCGATCGCCATACTTGCGGCGGCTCACGCGGCTATCAAAAACAAGTAATCGTTGAGAACTTGTTAGGATGAACTGAAAGACTTAAAATTGCGGGGCTGTTTCGGCGCAATACCTGAAACAGCCCCGAAATTATAATTATGGATTTTCTCGCGGGCGTCGCCCGCAAGAAAGCGGGGAAGGTAAAATGAAAGAAGATTATCTTAAATTCGAGGCTGAGTATCTTTCTCCTTACGCGGTGAAATCTGACGAGACCAAAGGGCGCGCGGTATGGGAAGAACCGTGTCCTTTGAGAACGGAATTCCAACGCGACCGAGACCGTATCGTGCACAGCAAATCTTTCCGCAGACTGAAACACAAGACGCAGGTCTTCCTTGCGCCTTCCGGCGATCATTACCGTACCCGCATGACTCATACCATAGAGGTCATGCAGATAGCGCGCACCATAGCTCGCTGTCTCAGGCTTAACGAGGATCTGACCGAAGCGATAGCTTTCGGACATGATCTCGGACACACTCCTTTCGGACATATAGGCGAAAGGATACTCGCCGCGGAAACGGGACATTTCGAGCATAACGAACAGAGCTTGAGAGTGGTCACCGTTCTCGAGGACGAAGGCAAAGGGCTTAATCTTACAGCCGAAGTCCTTGACGGAATTCTCGAGCACAAGCAAAGCGGGCACCCCGGTACGCTCGAAGGTAAAGTCGTCGCGTTAAGCGACAGGATTGCATATCTCAATCACGACATCGACGACGGGATACGCGCCGGACTGCTCAGAGAAGAGGACCTTCCCGCTTCCGTCGAAAAGGTACTCGGCAAAGGCAAACGCGCCAAGATCAACAGCATGGTAGGCGACGTGGTACGTATGTCTTTGGACCGCGATACCGTGGAACAGTCTCCGGAATTCAAAGAAGCCACCGACGAACTGCGCAAGTTCATGTTCGACAGAGTTTACTTTGCAGAACACGCTTCGCAGGAAGAGGAGCGCGCGAGGGAATGGCTCAGCAAACTTTACGAATTCTACCGCGGGTCGCCTTTGGAAGTACCCGAGTTTTACCGCTCGTTATCGACGGAACCGGAGGTATATATAACCGATTACATGGCGGGAATGACGGATACATACGTCATCAAACAGCTCGAAAAATATTTCGGCTATAAATGGGACAGCGCATTATGAATTTACTCGACGATCTCAATGACGTTCAACGCGAAATAGTTCAGGATACGGAAGGCGCGGTACTCGTGCTTGCGGGAGCAGGCTCGGGTAAAACGCGTGTGCTTACGAGAAGAGTGGCATACATAGTAAGCGAACGTCACGTTCCGGGCTATAATATCCTTGCGATCACGTTCACCAATAAAGCCACGGCGGAAATGAAAAACCGTCTCGACGCTCTGCTCGGAGAGGAGAACGGTGTGTGGGTGTCCACATTCCACTCGTTTGCCGCGAAGATTCTGCGCCGGTACGCCGCTGACATAGGGTACGGTTCAAATTTTTCCATATATGACGAGAGCGACAGTAAGCGCATGATTATGAAAGCGCTCCGAGAACTTCACCTCGACGGATCGGCAATCAAGGACAGCGTGCGCGAACATATAAGCAAAGCCAAGAATCTCGGATTCGATCCGCAGAGTTATTTCGAAGAAATCAACGGCGTCAACGAATATGCCGAAGACATAAAGCATGTTTTCGAAAGATACGAAGAGCTGCTCGTTTCCTCCAATGCCATGGACTTCGACGATCTTCTCCATAAACTTAAATTCCTTTTCGAAAACAGCGAACAGGCAATCGGGTATTGCCGTAACCGATTCCGTTACATACACGTGGACGAATTCCAGGACACGAACAAGGTGCAATACGAGCTCGTAAAGATGATATCCGAAGGCTCGGGGAATATATTCGTCGTGGGCGACGACGACCAGAGCATATACGGCTGGCGCGGAGCGGAGATAGGCAACATCCTTAACTTCGACCGCGATTTTCCGGGAGCAAGGGTACATCGTCTCGAGGAGAACTACCGATCTACCTCTGCGATACTGGACTGCGCCAACAACGTGATACGCAACAACAAGTCGCGGCACCAGAAAGAATTATTCACTAACCGCAAAGGCGGCGTGCGCGTAGAGTATTTCAACGCCTTCAACGACAGACAGGAGAGCGAATGGGTAGTCGATAAAATAGGTACCCTGATAAGTTATAACGGTTACCGTAAAAGCGATTTTGCTATACTCGTCCGCGCCAATTCTCTGACGCGCCTTTTCGAGCAGAAGCTCGGCGAAGCGCATCTTGCGTATAAAGTTATAGGAGGTTTCAAATTCTTCGACCGTAAAGAGATCCAGGACGTCGTGGCGTATATGAGGATGATAGCCAACAGCCGTGACAACGAAGCGGTGGAGCGCATCGTCAACGTCCCGGCGAGAGGTATAGGCGAAGCTACCGTGAATGCCGTAAGCGAATTTGCGCGCAGAGAGGCGATACCTCTTTTCGACGTTATGCTCGAGATCAACAAATACGACGACGCGCTCGGATCGCGCATAGTCAGGAAAGTCGAAGATTTCCGTTCACTCATAAGCGATCTCTTGGCTCACGCCGACGATCCCATATACGGTTTCGCTAGATACCTCGTGGAGCGCGTCGGATTTGAGAAGTATTACACGTCTTCCGGTACCGAAGAAGATTACGCAAGGTGGGAGAACGTCAAGGAATTCCTTAATTACGTAAGAGAATACGAGGATAAGAACGAGGGTGCTACGGTCACCGATTTCCTCGAGAGCGTCAGCCTCGTGCGCGAGAGCGACGAAGAGCTTGAGGATAACGACAAGGTGACGGTCGCCACGATGCATGCGGTCAAAGGTTTGGAATTCAAAGTAGTATTCATCGTGGGTTGCGAGGAAGAGACTTTCCCTTCTGCGCAGGCTATCAAGATCAACGACGTGGAAGAAGAACGTCGCGTTATGTACGTCGCTATCACACGCGCGAAAGACAGATTGTATATTACCAACGCGCAACGCAGATTCCGGTATAACCGCGTGGAGTATCTTATGCCGTCGCGCTTCGTGGACGAATCGCGCGGAGGGGGCGGGGACTCGTACGGCGCGTTTTCGGCGCGGAACAATTATATCAACGGATTAGGCGATAGACCCGATTTTCTCGGCGGTTCTTCGGATGTAAGCAGGATAAGGCATTCCGCCGCAACTCAGCCCGCACCGCGTCCGCAACAGCCTAAACCTCAGGAAACCAAGGATCTCAGCGGTTTCGTGGGCGGCGCACACGTAATACATCCGCGTTACGGCGAGGGTACGATTCTCGTCGTCCTCGGCTCCGGGAACGATACTACGGCTACGGTGGCGTTCCCCAAGCTCGGAGTCAAAAAATTCATTCTCGCTCTTGCTCCGCTCACGCTTAAGAAGGATTAACGCATCGGCGGACGGAAAAAGTGTTATAATCTTATAATCAACGTAGCGGCATATTTGCCGCGCACGGAGTCAATATGGAAAGAATGCTCGAACTCGTCAATCTCCTCAACAGGTACGCGTACGAATATTACGTACTCGACGCGCCCACCGTTTCGGACGCGGAATACGACAAGCTGTACGACGAACTCGTCGCTCTGGAAAAGGAACTTTGTTTCGTACTGCCCGATTCTCCTACCCAAAGGGTCGGAGGCGAAACGCTCAAGGAATTTGCGCCTTATAAGCACCGCGAAAGGCTGTATTCGCTTGACAAAGCGAAGAGCAAAGAGGAACTGGAAGCCTTTTTCGCCCGCCTCGTAAAGCAACTCGGGACTCTTCCGGAAATGACTCTCGAGCATAAGTTTGACGGACTGACGCTGTCGCTCACATACAAAGGAGGCGAGCTTATAAAAGGCGCTACTCGCGGCGACGGAGAAACGGGGGAGGACGTTACCGAGCAGATACGTACCATACGCACCGTACCACTGAAAATAGACTTTAAGGGGCTTATCGAGGTGCAGGGCGAAGGGATAATGCGTTGGTCGGCATTCAACGAATACAATAAAACCGCCGACGTTCCGCTCAAGAACCCGCGCAACGCGGCGGCGGGCGCCATACGCAACCTCGATCCCAGAGAGACGGCACGCAGGAAACTGGACTTTTTCGCATACAACATAGGATATCACGAAGGCATACGTTTCGATTCGCAGCGCGATATGCGGGAATTCATCGTAGATAACGGGTTCCTCGTGGGTAAGCGTTTCGACATAATTAAAGGCATTGACGACGCCGAAAAAAAGCTTGCCGAAATCGACGCCGAACGCGAATCGCTCGATTATCTCATCGACGGCGCGGTCATTAAGGTCGATAAAGTCGCGTTGCGCGAAGAGCTGGGTTACACGGAAAAGTTTCCGCGCTGGGCGCTTGCGTATAAATTTGCGGCAACCGAGACCACTACGATCCTGAAGGAAGTACGCTGGCAGGTATCGCGTACGTCGAAACTTAATCCGCTCGCGGTGCTCGAACCCGTGGACCTTATGGGGGTTACCGTCAAGCACGCCACGCTCAACAACTACGCCGATATTCTGAAGAAAGGGGTCAAGATCGGCAGCCGCGTTCTCATCAGACGCAGTAACGACGTGATCCCCGAGATAATGGGCGTTTACGAACATACTTCGGAGTCGCGCGACATACTTCCGCCGGAAGTCTGCCCCGCATGCGGCGCTCCCGTCAGGAAGGACGGAGTTTTCTACTACTGCACCAATACAGTAAATTGCGCGCCGCAGATCGTGGCGGCGCTCGACCACTTTGCGGATAAGCAATGTATGGACATCGAAGGTTTCTCAGAGAAAACCGCAGAGCAGCTTTACAACGAACTGCATGTCTCTTCGCCTGTAGATCTTTATTCGCTTAAGGAAGAGGACCTGCTCGAACTGGACGGTTTCAAAGAGAAGAAAGCGCGCAACCTTCTGGATTCCGTCGAGCGTTCCAAGCATGCGACGCTTGCTCGCTTCATTTTTGCGTTAGGGATACCTACAATCGGTAAAAAGGCGGCTAAACAGCTTGAATCGCGTTTCAAAACGCTTGACGCCCTCAAAGCGGCAACTACGGAAGAAATTGCGGCGTTGGACGATTTCGGTGAGATCACGGCGAATAACGTGACCGGCTTTTTCAAGGATCCCGACAAGCTTAAGCTCATTGACGGATTGCTCGCGGCGGGTATCGAATTCGAGGAAGAAGAGGAGGCGGGAGAAGGCGTTTTCAGCGGCAGGACCGTAGTGTTCACGGGTGCGCTTACGCGTTACAAGCGATCCGAGGCGCAGAAGATCGTCAGGTCTTTGGGCGGTCAGGTCGCCGACACCGTATCGAAAAACGTCAACCTCGTCGTAGCGGGGAGCGACGCGGGCAGTAAGCTCGATAAAGCGCGTAAGCTGGGCATAGAGATAATAGACGAAAAAAAATTCGCCGAAATTGTGGATAACTCCGATTGATTTTTCTTAAACGCTTTACACTTTGCGCGCGTGCGGTATAATATCCGTATGCGCTTGGGTAAGCTTACCGGTAAAGAACTCAAAGACTACGTTTTGTCCAATATATCGCGCCGTAGGAAGGAAGTGATCGCTTCCGCAGCTCTCGGCGCCGATTGCGCGCGCATTGCGCCATGCGGAGATATACTTGTCCATACCGATCCCATCACGGGCGAAGCCGTTAATATAGGATCGCTTGCAATAGAAGTCAGCGCGAACGACATCATAGCCGGCGGCGGAGAACCTCTCGCTTTTCTCATAACCCTCATACTTCCCGAGACGTCCGACATAAGCGACGTCGACAGGATAATGCGCGACGCCGAAAGAGAAGCCGCGGCATGGGATGCGGAAATAGTGGGCGGTCATACAGAATTCACCGACGCGGTAACGCGTCCCGTCGTGAACGCGGTAGCGATAGGGAAAGCGGTTGAAGGCTGGAAACCGCATAAGCCCGAAGTCGGCGATCGCGTGATTGTCACAAAAACGCTTGCGATAGAAGGCACCGTATTGCTCGCCGATATGTATTCAGAGAAACTCGGCCTCGGCGTAAGCGATCTTGCGGAGCTTGAAATATACCGTAAGAGTACAGGAATACTTCCCGAAGGAAGGGCGTTACGCTTAGCGGGAATATCCTGCAACATGCACGACGTAACGGAAGGCGGCATATTCGGAGCTGCGTACGAGCTTGCTCACGGCTACGGAATAGGGATCGCGTTAGATGCGGAGAAGATACCCTTCGGAAGCTTATCCCTCAAGGTGTGTTCTGCTCTCGGTGCGGATCCGTACAGACTTATTTCTAGCGGAAGCATGCTTATAATAGCTTCGGACGCGGACGCCGTTCTGGAAGCGCTTGCCGCTCACGGTATTAAAGGCACCGTCGTCGGCAGCGTTACGGATGGGGAAGGACTTACCGTAAGGTATCCCGACGGACGCGAAGAATTTACCGATATAAGCGCGGACGAATTATACAGATTCAAAGGAGAGAACTGAATATGGCTTCTGATATTTACAGCATGACCGGATACGGTAAAGGCGTAGCGGAAAAAGACCTCCGTAAAATTACCGTCGAGATCAAGACGGTCAACCACCGTTTCCTGGATATTCTGTTTAAGTTTCCGCGAAATTTCCAGTTTGCGGAGACGCCGGTAAGAGCTACGATAGGCGGAGCGTTGAAGCGCGGTCACGCCGACGTTTATCTCAATTACGAGGATAACCGCGTGTCGGAAGGCGTCAGTCTCAACGAAGAACTTGCCGCCGGATATAAAAAGCTCGGAGAAAAGTTCGCCGCTATGGGCATAGACGACGATCTTACCGCTTCCGCGCTTATTAAAGTGCCTGAAATGGTGAGACAGACGGAGCTTGACAACGACGAAGAGACTTTGCTCGCACTCATTACGGAAGCCGCGGACAAAGCCCTCGAAAATTTGCTCGGAATGAGAAGAGCCGAGGGCATAAGATTGGTAAACGACATCCGCCTCAAACTCGACGGTATAGCGTCCGCCGTCGCCGAGATCAAGACCCGTGCGCCGGAAGTTGCCAAGGAGTATTCCTCAAAGCTGTCTCAGCGTATTTCCGATGCGCTCGGCGAAGTTGAATTGGATCAGTCGAGGCTTGCTACGGAAGTAGCGTTTTTCGTGGACAGGGCGAATATAGACGAGGAGCTTACGAGACTTGCCAGCCATATTGCCAATTACCGCGAGATACTCGACGAAGGCGGCGCCGTGGGTAAAAAGCTCGATTTTCTGACCCAGGAAGCCAACCGCGAAGTCAATACCATAGGCAGCAAATGCAACGATCTCCGAATCACCAAGCTCGTCCTTCAACTCAAGAACGAAATAGAGATGGTACGCGAACAGATACAAAACCTCGAGTAAACAACGCTCGGCACGAAACGCGGAGCGAACATATAAAAAAACGAAATCAATCTTTAAGGAGAACATGAATTATGATGATCGATCCTCCCATTGACAAACTTATCGAGAAGGCGCCTTGCCGTTACGCGCTCGTCGTAGGTATCACCAAGCGCGCGAAAGATTTGCTGGACATGCAGTCCGACGAGCTTGAGAAATCGGGACTCAAAGCGGTGTCTTACGCGGCGAAAGAGATTTACGACGGCAAGATCAAAGTCGTTGTAAACAAGTAAGATGAAAAAAACGATAATACTTGGAGTTACCGGCGGTATAGCCGCCTATAAATCCTGCGAAATAGTATCGCGTTTCGTAAAGCTCGGTTATGACGTAAGAGTCGTTATGACGCGCAATGCCACCGAATTCGTCACTCCGCTCACTTTCGAGACCCTGTCGTCCAACAAAGTCGTGACGGAAACCTTCGACAAAGATCGGGAATTCGAGGTGGAACACATCAGCTATGCAAAACTCGCTTCGGCATTCGTGATCGCTCCCGCCACTGCCAACGTGATAGGAAAGATCGCCGACGGTATCGCCGACGATATGCTTACGACGACCGTTTCCGCTACGCGCGCGCCCGTGTACATCTGTCCCGCGATGAATACCAATATGTACACGAATCCCGTGGTACGGGAAAACATCACCAAGCTCAAGAAACTTGGATACAGGTTCGTCGATCCCGTGGAAGGCAGACTTGCCTGCGGCGACGTGGGAACGGGCAAGATGGCGGAACCCGCCGATATAGTCGCGGCAGTGGACGCGGCGCTTACGCCGCGCGCCGATTACAGAGGCAGAACCGTGCTGGTTACCGCAGGGGCTACCAGAGAGCCTATAGACGGAGTAAGATTTATTTCCAACCGCTCTTCCGGCAAAATGGGCATACGTATTGCGGAAGCCGTAGCGGAACGCGGAGGAAACGTCATACTCGTCGCGGGTACTTTAAGTACGGATATACCCAAAGGCATGCGCGTCGTAAGAGTTGGCACCACCGAGGAAATGCGCAAAGCGGTAGTCGAACTTCTGCCCGAAGCGGACGTCGTTATCATGGCGGCGGCGCCCGGCGATTACAAAGTCAAAAATTATTCGCCCGAGAAGATCAAATCTCCGCAGCTTACGCTCGAACTCGAGAAAAACCCCGATATAGCCGCCGAAGTCGGCAGGCTTAAAGGGGATAAAAAACTCGTTGTATTCGCCGCGGAGACCAACGATCTCATCGGCAACGCGATGAAGAAACTCGAGTCGAAAAACGCGGACCTCATGGTCGCCAACGACGTTACCCTCGAGGGCGCCGGCTTCGACGTGGATACCAATATCGCCACGCTCATCACTTCCGGAGGAGCGGTCGTCGCTTTGGAGAAGATGAGTAAAGCGGAGCTCGCGGGCGTTATTCTCGATTACGTATATTAGAATGGTCTACGAAGTCATAGTCGACATCTCCAATTCCGAGACCGACAAGGTATTCGACTATCTTTCGCCATTCCCGGTAGAGAAAGGCGAAAGGGTGCTCGTACCTTTCGGACGGAGACAGGTCGAAGGCTTCGTGATAGGCGTTAAGGAAAAATCCGATTGCCGATACGATCTGAAAGACATCATGGTAAGGCTTGACGACCGCCCCGTTATCTTGCCGGAAATGATAGAGCTTGCCGCGCACATGCGCGCTACGGACCTGAGGCTCATAGATTGCCTGAGGCTGTTCGTACCAAGCAAGCTTCGCGGCGGGAGAGTCAAGGCGCTGACGAGGAATTTCCTTTATTTCGACGATTCCCGCACTCTCGAAGAGGCGCTCGGTGAAGTAAAACCTTCCGCCAAAGCGCAGCGTGCGATACTTACGGAGCTTTACGATCTGCGTTTTGCGCCCGAGGCGCGCATAAGCGAGAAGCATTCCGCATCCGCAGTGAAAGCTCTCGTGGAAAAGGGACTCCTTATCCGTAAGAGTACGGAGCTTAACCGCACGCCCGAAGGGATGATCTACGATGGTAAGCGCGTCGAACTCACCGACGGACAACGCGAAGCGGTCGGTAAGATAGCGGAAGGCGCCCCCGGTACTTATCTTATACACGGAGTCACGGGAAGCGGCAAAACAGAGATATATCTTAACCTCATAGAAAAAACCCTCGCGGAAGGTAAAACGGCGATAATGCTTGTCCCCGAAATCTCGCTTACACCGCAGATGTTAGGGATATTCCGCGCGCGTTTCGGCGACATGGTGTCGGTACTTCACAGCGGACTTTCGGACGGCGAAAGGTACGACGAGTGGCGAAGGCTTCTTACGGGCAGCGCCCGAGTGGCGCTCGGCGCTCGTTCGGCGGTATTCGCTCCGCTCAAGGGCATCGGCGTTATCATCATCGACGAGGAACACGATTCGAGCTATGTTTCCGAGAATAATCCGAGATATTTTACTTCGGAGATAGCGGAGTTCAGAAGGGCTTACAACGGCGCAAAACTGGTGCTCGGAAGCGCGACGCCGTCCATAGAAACTTATTACAAGGCAGTCAAAGGGGAATATACGCTTATAACCCTTGACAAACGTATAAACCGAATGAAGCTTCCCGAACTCGAGACCGTGGACATGCGAGACGAGATACGCGCGGGCAACACGGGCATATTTTCGGCGCGGCTTTTAAGCGGACTCGAACAGACTCTCAAGGACGGCAATCAGGCGATGTTGTTTCTTAATCGCAGAGGATATGCCTCCTTTTTAAGATGCAGAAGCTGCGGATTCGTGCCCAAATGCCCGTCCTGCGAAGTAAGCCTTACATATCATAAAGAGGACGGTTCATTGAGGTGCCATTACTGCGGAGCAAAATATCGCGCGATAGATAAATGTCCTGTTTGCGGATACGAGGATCTCAAAGAAGGCAAAACGGGAACCGAAAAAATAGAAAGTGAAATTAAAAGGATATTTCCGGAAGCACGTGTGCTGCGTATGGATAACGATACCACGCGCCAGCGCGACTCTTATAAAGAGATACTGACGGCTTTCGGAGCGGGAGAAGCCGACGTGTTGGTAGGCACTCAGATGATAGCGAAAGGACACGATTTCAAGAACGTCACTCTCGTGGGTATCGTCGACGCCGACGTAGCGTTGTATTATTCCGATTACCGCTCGGCGGAACGCACTTTCCAGCTCATCACGCAGATGGCGGGACGAGCCGGCAGAGAGAGCAAACCCGGCAGGGTCGTCATGCAGACCTACAGCCCCAATCATTACGTATATAAGTTTGCCAAGAATTACGATTACAGGGGCTTTTTCGAGAAGGAAATAAATACGCGGGAACTTACGAAGTATCCGCCGTACAGTAAGATAGTGAGATTGCTCGTATTGTCCGATAACGCCGATTCCGCGAGGGACGCTTCCCGCGCTCTGTGTGCCGAAGTAGTTTCGCTCAAAGCCAAGACGCCGGGCATTATGCGCGTTCAGGTCATGCCCGCGGCTCTCAAGAAGCTCAGGGATTATTACCGTTATCAGGTCGTGGCGTGGATAGACGCGGAGGCGGCTAAGGAGATAATGCCTTACATATACGCGAAAGCCAACGCCGCCAACAGCGCTAAGGTGACTGTCTTTACGGAAGTCAATCCGCAGCAGATGCTCTGAAGAAAACGAACATACGCGGCGTTATGCGCCGCAGAGGTGAAAGGATATGGCATTAAGAAATATTTTTCAGGAAGGAGAACCGATATTGAGAAGGATCGCGCGCGAAGTGACCGTATTCGACGCGAGGCTGCATATTCTTCTCGACGACATGGCGGAGACCATGCGTAAAGCCAACGGCGTGGGACTTGCGGGTCCGCAGGTAGGAATTTCCCGCAGAGTGGTCGTGATAGAACCCGAAGAAGGCGAACTGACGGAGATGATCAATCCCGTTATAAGCGACACCGCGGGAGAACAGATAGGCGCCGAAGGCTGTCTTTCGGTGGATTCTTCCAAGAACTGCCAGGTCAAGCGCCCGATGTCTCTCACGATCACGTATTTCGACAGGAACGGTAAGAAACATACCGAACGCGCCGAAGGATGGAAAGCGCGCGTGATATGTCACGAGTGCGATCACCTCGACGGCATACTTTTCATAGATAAGCCTTACGGGGGAAAGAAAAAATGAAAGTGATATTCCTCGGGACGGGAGATTTTTCGCTTACGGTGCTGAAAGCGGTGCATAAAAGCGCGCACGAAGTGGTCGCCGTGGTAGCTCAACCCGACAAGGTTAACGCGCGTAACGGAAAAAAGCTCTTTTCGCCCGTCAAAAGCTACGCTCTCGAAGAGGGATTGAAACTCTTTCAATTCGAAAAGATCAATAACTGTACGGGCGAACTGCGTTCGCTAGGCGCCGACATAATGATCACTTCGGCGTACGGTCAGCTTCTATCGCGCGAAGTGCTTGCGTTGTGCCGCTACGGGGTAATCAATACACACGCGTCGTTACTGCCGGCATACCGCGGCGCGGCGCCTATCCAAAGCGCGATCTTGAACGGAGACGAGGTGATAGGCACGACGATAATGCGTACCGAATACGAGATGGATACCGGCGACATCATACTGCAACGTTCAGTCCGTCTTCGCGGCGACGAGAATTCCGAGGAATGCTTCGGCATTCTCGCGGAACTATCGGCAGCGCTTGCGGTGGAAGCCCTCGACGAAATCGAGCGCGGGATTGCGACGTATACGCCGCAGGACGACACGCGTGCGACATATTGCCGCAAATTCGTGAAAGAGGACGGCAAAATGGATTTCTCTCTCACGGCGGCGGAACTTGCGCGCAGAGTGCGCGCTTTCTACGGCTTCCCGGGAACGTTCTGCAACACTCCCAACGGAAGACTCAAAGTGATCAAAGCAGAAGTTTCTTCAAAGGCTCCCGAAGAAGGCGTATGCGGCGAAGTCGTAGCAGCCGACAAGCAAGGGATAACGGTCAGATGCGGCGGTAATACCGCGCTAACGTTCCTCGTCGTACAAGGCGAGGGAGCGCGTGCGATGAGCGCGAGAGATTATCTTTTAGGGAAGAAGCTTCCCGTGGGAACGGTACTCGGCTGATGGACGTACCGACTCTCAGGAAAAGTTATACGATACTCGATTCGGTATTGCGCGGCGGCGCGTACCTCAATATCGAACTCAATTCGCTTAAAGACGATAACGATAAAAATACCGTGGTGAAAATAGTCTACGGTACTCTCGAGAATTATTACGAATGTGCGTACGTACTCGATGCGCTCGTACTCAGACCGCCGAAAGCCAAGTTCCGCGCGCTGTTTCTTCAGGCTATATACGCATTGCGCCATCTTGACGCGGCGAAATATGCCGTAGTCAACGCGAGCGTGGAATTGTCGGCGAAGATCGGCGGCGCGGAGATCAAAGGCTTCGTGAACGCGGTGTTGAAAAGGGTAGCAAAAGGCGAACCCGAGGAGATGCCGGATCCTGCGAGCGAGAAAGGACGGGAGATCGCGCTGAACGCTCCGTCATGGCTCATCGATAAATTGGAAAACGAAGGTTATGACGCGGAGAACGCGTTGCGCGCGCGAAGCAACAAGCGAAAGCACGTTCGTCTAAGCGCTAAATGCCGGGAGGGCGAAACTGCGCTGGGCGAGGAAGCCGGAGCGGAGCGAAGCGAATCGGGAGGATATTTCGTCGCCGTCACGCCGCGCGTTACGGCGCTCGTCGGCGAAGGCAAAGCCACTTTCCAGTCGCCTTCTTCCATGGAAGCGGTGCTGGCGTTCGGGGACGTATGCGGCAAAAGCTTCCTCGATCTATGCGCAGCTCCGGGAGGCAAAGCGGTATTCGCCGCAGAGCGAGGGGCGTCAGTCACGGCGTGCGACGTGCATCCGCACAGGACGGAACTTATCAGGGCTTACGCCGAGCGTATCGGCGTTGACTTGAAAGCGGAAGTAAACGACGGGACCGTGTACAGAAGAGACTTCGATTCCCGTTTCGATTGCGTGCTTATAGACGCGCCCTGCTCCGGATTGGGTATACTGTCCTCGAGACCGGACATAGTGCTTAACAGGCAGCCGTCGGATTTCCGGTCTCTTGCCGAAATACAGAAAAAACTTCTCCTCACCGGTTCAAGATATGTGGCGATAGGCGGCTTGCTCGTATATTCCACCTGTACGCTGTCTCGCGCGGAGAACGAAGGACAGATAAATGAGTTTTTGAAAAATAACGGCGAATTCCGTATCGAAGGCTACGGAATAGTCCCGGAAGGTATGCGCACCATTTTGCCGGACGACAGAATGGACGGATTCTTCATCGCAAGGCTAAGGAGACAGCCATGAAATTGCTTCAGGATCTTAGTTACGCAGAACTTAACGAACTTGTCGGAAGATACGGCGAGCCGTCTTTCCGCGCGGCGCAGCTCTATTCGCTTGCGATGCGTCATAAGGAGTACGAAGAAGCCACTAACCTTCCCAAAAAGTTTCTCGTTGCTCTTTCGGAGGAGTATTACGCGACGGCTCTCGAAATAACTGAGACGTACCGAGGTAAAGACGGCGCGGAGAAATATCTTTTCAGCCTCCGCGACGGCTGCGTTATTGAGGGCGTTTATATGCCTCATAATTACGGCGACACGCTGTGCGTATCCACACAGGTAGGTTGTCGCATGGGCTGCGTATTTTGCGCGAGCGGACTTAACGGGCTTGTAAGAAATCTCAGCGCCGGCGAAATGCTTGCCGAAGTCCTTGCGGTCAACAGATTGCACGGCGGAACGCCCGAGAAGCGCGCCGTGACCAATATAGTTTTGATGGGCTCGGGCGAACCGCTCGACAATTACTACAACGTTACCAAATTCCTGAGACTCGTTTCCGACGAACGCGGGATAAATATAAGCTTGAGGAATATATCTCTTTCCACCTGCGGGCTTGCCGACAAGATACGCAAACTTGCCGATTCGGGGCTTGCCGTAACGCTCACGGTATCGTTACATGCGGCGACCGACGAGAAGCGTTCGGCGTTGCTCCCCGTCAACCGCAAGTATCCGATAGCGGAAGTTTTGGACGCGGTAAAGTATTACTTTGCGAAAACGGGCAGGAGGATAATATTCGAGTACGCGCTTGCGGAAGGTAAAAACGCGGACGTTAAAAGCGCTACAGAACTTGCCGAGCTTGTAAAAGGCATCAACTGTCACGTGAATCTTATCAATCTCAATTACGTGAAAGAGCGGGGTATGCGCGGGATCGCCTCTGGCGAAATCAAAGAGTTCATGCAGACACTCGAGAGCCGCGGCGTATCCGTTACTCTGAGACGCAGCATGGGTAACGACATAGGCGGAGCATGCGGTCAATTGAGAGCGCGATATATAGCGGAACGCGGCGCGTCGCCAAAAGGCGCGGAAGCGGAGGAGGAGAAATGAGAGGCGTAGACGGGACGGTAACGTCGATAGTGGCTAACAGATATACCGTCAAATGCGGCAACAAAGAATATACCGCATATGCGCGCGGTAAACTGCGCCGCGACGGCGACATATACGTCGGGGACAAAGTGGCTGTCGTATTCGAGCGCGGGGAAGCTGTCATCGACGCCGTAAAACCGCGTACAAATTCGCTTATCCGTCCGTATGTCGCAAACGTGGACGCCGCTCTTATAGTTATAGCGAAAGAACCCGAACCCGACATGCTTCTCGTAGACAAGATAATAGTGAATTGCTACGTCGAGGGTATAAAGCCGGTGATATGTTATAATAAATGCGAGCTTGCCGGAGAGGGCGAGATAGCCAAACTGCTCGAACCGTACCGTAGTTTCATGGATTGCATAGAAGTTTCCGCAGAAGAAAAACGCGGTTTCGGGGATCTCGCCGCATTCGTGGAGGGTAAGACCGTATGTCTTGCAGGACAGAGCGCGGTAGGCAAGACGTCGCTTCTCAACGCGCTTCTCGATCTTAACCTCAAGACAGACGGCTTGTCGAGAAAGGTGAAGAGGGGGAAAAACACGACGAGACACGTGGAGATATACGAAGCTCTCGGCGGCAACATAATGGACACCTGCGGTTTCAGCATGCTGACGCTCGTCGATCTCAAGCCGGAGGAACTCACCTACTATTACGAGGATTTCATCAAATATCAGGACGAATGCAGGTATCGCGGCTGTACGCATACCGAGGAGCCTGACTGCGCTGTTAAGAAAGCCGTCGCGGAAGAGGCTCTTGACAAAGGACGTTATATGCGGTATCTTGAAATCTACGGAGAACTTAAAGAAAACAGGAGGAAGCTGTATGACTGACATCATCGTATCGCCTTCGATACTTGCCGGCGATTTTGCCAATATGGAGAAAAGTGTGCGCGCTCTCGGCGAGTGGGGCGCGGACTACGTGCATTGCGACGTTATGGACGGAGTCTACGTCAGGAATCTTACCTTCGGAATGCCGATGATCGCGGCTATCAAGAAGATCTCGCCGCTTCCTCTCGACGTGCATCTCATGATAACGGAGCCGGAAAGGTACGTCGGCGAATTCGTAAAATGCGGGGCCGATATAGTAACCTTCCATCCCGACGCCAGCAAATGTCCCGAAAAAGCTCTCGACGAGATACGCGCTTCCGGAGCGAAAGCGGGCATCGTCATAAACCCCGACGTGTCTTTCGATAAGTACAAACATCTTCTCGTTAAGTGCGATGTGCTTCTCGTGATGAGCGTCTACGCGGGATTAGGCGGTCAGAAGTTCATACCGGAGACGCTCGATACGGTACGCGCCGCCGCAAAATATATAAAAGAGAACGGTCTCGACATCATTATCGAGATCGACGGCGGAGTAGGGGAAGGCAATGCCGCCGCGGTCGCGGAAGCGGGAGTACGCATGATAGTGGCGGGTTCCGCCGTGTATAAATCGGACGATCCCGCACGTACGATCCGTATTTTACGCGGGATAAGGTAACCTTTACCGCGCGGCTGACATATACTGGGGTAACGGAGATAGAATGAGAATAGTTTGTATCAGTTGTCCCGCCGTGCTTAAACCCATAGTCCGTCTGATCAAAAAACTTTGTTCCGACGCAAAATAACGTTCGCCGCATGTAAGGCTAAACAAAAGCGTTCCCGTTACGGGAACGCTTTATGTCGTCAGGCATGATATATGTTGTAAATATAGAAAAACTGTCGCCGCAGGCGACAGCGATCGTTAGCGCCCGCCGAGGGCGCCGCGACGAATAGGACGGATTATTCTTTGTCCGCTTTCTTCATCGTGCGCAGGCAACGCGTGCACACATAGGCGTTACGGACTTTGCCGTCGATCTCTATATCCACTTTCTGGACGTTGGCGGTCCAGCTTCTTCTAGTCTTGATATTACTGTGGCTCACTTTGTTGCCGCTCATAGTGCCTTTGCCGCATATACTGCATACTTTAGACATCGTTGTACCTCCTGCGTTATTTCGCGCTTACGTATTATACAAAATATTTATCGGTTTGGCAACAGTTTTCACGTACCTTTTATAATTTACTTGCAAAATATCCGGTATTGCTATATTATATATAATATCGATAAGTACGCGCACGCGTGGAGCGGGAGCGAAACGGAGCGCATGCGTGCTTACCGCGACGGAGAAATATGGCGCTCACGACTACTAATATTTACGGCAACATCAATATAAGCGACCAGGCTGTAGCTATAATCGTAAGCAGGATCACGCTCGATTGCTACGGTGTCGTCGAGCTTGCGAGCCGCCGTCTGAGCGACAGCATAATGATGCTTTTCAACAAGGAGCCTCTCGGCAAAGGGGTCAAGATCGTCACGATGGATAACCGCATATTCGTGGAACTCTACGTCATACTCAAAGACGGAGTAAACCGCGAAGCCGTCACCGAGAGCCTCGAATCGAGCGTTCAGTACAATGTCGAACACCTGACCGGCATGAGGGTAAAAAGCGTCATCGTTCACGTCGTGGGAGTAAAGTTATAGAAATGGCGAAGTAATTCGGTTAAGGATATAGATGATTAGTTTACAGACAGCGGATATTCGCGGACTCTTCAAGGGCGGTGCGATAAATCTAAAGAATAACAGCGCATATATCGACAGTCTGAACGTTTTTCCGGTTCCCGACGGAGATACGGGAACGAATATGAACCTTACTGTTACCTCGTCCGTCAAGGAGATGGACGCGGTGGAAGAAGATCGTATGGATCTCGTGTGCGAAGCTTTCGCGCGCGGCGCGCTCAAAGGCGCCCGCGGCAACAGCGGCGTCATATTGAGTCAGATCTTCAAGGGAATGAGTCTCGTGATGGGCGACTGCACGGAGGTCACCACCAAGATCTTTGCGCGGGCGTTGAAAAACGGTTCCAACGCGGCTTACGACGTCGTGACGCACCCCAAAGAAGGCACGATACTTACCGTAATAAGGCTCGTCAGCGATTACGCACTTAAAATTTCCACAAAAAAGAAAGATTTTATCGAGTTTTTCGATCTGATACTCGTCAAAGGCGAAGAAGTTCTCAAAAGCACTCCCGATATGCTGCCGGTATTGAAGAAGGCAGGCGTCGTGGACGCGGGCGGCAGAGGACTTCTTACCATATTGTACGGTATGTCCAATGTCCTTAAAGGCGTTCCCATGGAACTCAAGGAGCCTTCGGACGACGCGTCTTCGGACGCCGCGGACAATCTTTTCGAGGCGCCCGACGTACACGATCTTGACGATATAAAGTATGCATATTGTACTGAATTTTTCATTATAAATATGCAGAAAAAGACCACTTTGTCGGATATAGACAAGCTGCGCGACAAACTCAACAAGATAGGCGACTGCGTAATAGTCGTAGGAGATCTTACTCTCGTCAAGGTGCACGTCCACACCAATAATCCCGATAAGGCTCTCGGATACGCACTGATGCTCGGCGAGCTGGACAAACCTAAGATAGAGAACATGCTCGAACAGAACCGCGCTCTCAAAAAAGCGCGCGAGGCGAACAAGGCGGAAGTCAAACCGGTATCTCTCGTATCGATATGCAACGGAGAAGGTATCAAGCGTATTTTCCGTGAGCTGCGCGCCGACAAGATACTCGAGGGCGGGCAGACTATGAACCCGAGCGTTGCGGACATCGTGGAGCTGGTGGATTCAACGGGATCGGACACGGTCTATATACTCCCCAACAACTCAAACATCGTTCTTGCCGCGGAGCAGGCTAAGGAGTTGACAAAAGCCAAATTGGTAGTCGTAGCTACAAAAAATATTCCGCAAGGCATAACCGCAGCTATAAACTTCAATCCCGAAGCGAGCGAAGAAGAGAATATCGAAATGATGCGACGCGCCATCCAGACGGTGAAGAGCGGTCAGGTCACTCACGCCGTACGCGATACCGAGATGGACGGCTTCGATCTCCATAACGGAGACATTATCGGTATTTACGACAAGATCGTGGCGAAAGGCGATTCCGTCAACGAAGTAGCGCGCGAAGTGGTGGCGAAGATGGTCACCGACGAGACCGCGGCGATTAGCCTTTATTACGGAGCCGGGCTGGAGGCTTCGGCGGCGGAGGAGCTTCAGGCCGCGCTTCAGGAAGAGTATCCCTTCCACGACGTCATGGTCTACGAGGGCGGACAGCAGCATTATTATTATTACATTTCGGTCGAGTGATCGCGGGAGAACGCTTCATGGAAAAGAGCGAGCTTCTCGGAGTCAAAGGGGTAGGTCCCGTAACGCTCGAAAAACTCAATTATTTAGGTATATATTCCCGGCGGGGGCTTATCGAAAAAACCCCCGTCGATTACATCGATCTGGACGCCGTCAGCGATCTCGATAAAGCGGAGGACGGCGAATTCGTCGTACTCGTGACCGAGATAGTCACTGCGGGACGACCTTTCCGTAAAGGGAAATTACAGATGTATCGTGTGACCGGAGCGACCGACGACGGCAAGAAAGTCAAGCTCGTATGGTATAACGCAAATTACGTGGCTTCCGTAGTCTCTTCCGGCGCAAGGATAAGGGTTTACGGGAAACTGAAGAAAGAGGGCAGGAGCTTCGAACTCGTTAATCCCGCGTACGAAAGGGCTGACGCGCTCGGCGAAGGCGAACTAAGGGGTATCAAGCCGGTATATGCCACGCGAGGGGTAATTCCGCAAAAGACTTTTTCCGCGATGGTGGCGGACGTGATAGTCAAAGGTTTCGACGCGAGAGGTCTTGCGGACGAAGATATGGGGCTTATGAGTCTCGGCGAAGCCTTTGTCAAAGCGCATTTCCCGTCGAGTATTCCCGAAGCCGAAGCGGCGAGGGAGAGAATAGAACTCGAAAAGCTTCTGAAAGACATTCTCGCCTACCGTACCGTACGCAGGGAATACGCGCGGTCTGTTTACTATGAGGCGCGCACCGCGGTCATAGACAGACTTACCGATTCCCTCCCGTATAAACTGACGCCTACGCAGAAAACGGCGGTGGCAGACATCCTCGACAGACTGCAATCGGATAAACCTCTTAACGCCATGCTCGTGGGCGACGTGGGAAGCGGCAAAACGGTAGTGGCGATGATAGCCGCATATTATGTCGCGGCTTCGGGCTATCAGACGGCGGTCATGGCGCCTACGGAAATACTTGCGGTACAGCACTACAATAACTTCGTGAAATTTCTCGCGCCTCTCGGGGTGAAAGTGACGTTGCTTACCGGCGGGTGCGGAGCCGCGGAGAAGCGCATAGCGCGTTCCGCAATATCTTCGGGCTATGCCGATATCGTCATAGGCACGCACGCTGTGATTTCGAAGGGGGTCGATTTCAAATCGCTCGCTTTGGCAGTGATAGACGAACAGCATCGGTTCGGAGTAGCCCAGCGCACCGCTCTCGTGGACAAGGGCGGAGCGGTGGATACTCTCACGCTGTCGGCGACGCCCATACCGAGGTCTCTGAGGCTGACCGTCTTCGGCGATGTAGACGTGATGAGTATCGACAGGCGCTATTCTTCCGACAACGTAGTAACCGCGGTCGTTACTCCCGACAAGCGTAAAAGCATGACCGATTACATAATCGAAGAATGCGTCAAAGGCAGACAGGCGTATATCGTTGCGCCCAAAATATTCGACTCCGAAGGCATAGAGGGCTTCGCCGCGGAGAAACTTTATAAGGAACTGGTCTCTAAATACGGCGACAGAGTCGGTATCGCGCTCCTTCACGGCAAGATGAAAGCGGAGGAGAAGAAACGCGTGCTGAACGATTTCACCGACGGCAAGGTATCGGTACTCGTTTCAACCACCGTCATAGAAGTGGGGATAGACGTTCCTAACGCTTCGCTCATGGCGATATTCGACGCGGATCGGTTCGGACTCAGCACGTTGCACCAACTTCGCGGAAGAATCGGGCGCGACGGCTCCAAAGCGTATTGCTTCCTGTACACGGCAAAGTCCGGCGACGATATATTGCGTCTGGAAACTCTCGTCAAAGAGCGCGACGGACTCGAGATAGCGGAGAGAGATCTCGAAATGCGAGGCGCGGGCGAATGGCTAGGTGAGGAACAGAGCGGCAAAGGAGGCGCGAAACTTTCGCTCGCGCTAATGCGCAAAGCCAAGGAGATAGCCGACAGGACCGAAATAGGAGAGCGTAAGGACGAACTTACCGCATACGCTTTAAGCCGAGGCTTCGTCAAAATCAGTCTTAACTGACCTTTTTCCGCCACGTAACGCGAGGCAGGTTTTATATATTTATCACTTATTTTGTCTCATTCGTCGCTTCTTAGCGGGCTTGGTTTATAATCCGTTCAAAAGGACGGATCCATGAAAAAAAATGCTCCTAAAATATTAGCTGTATTCTTGTTGTCGGTGATAGCCGTTTTGATGGTGGTCGCCGGAAGCGGCACGATAGCCGATCTTTTCACGAATAAGGACGACGGCGTTCCGGGAAGCTCGGCAAACGTCGAAGACGACGGCAGCGAAAAGCCGCCCGTTACGGACGATACCGACGACGGAGACACCGTAGTTCCCCCCGACGTGTATTTCCCCGTACCTCCGGAGGCGAGCGCGATATACGCCTACACCCAGAGTCTGTGGTGCGAGAGCGGAATGGAACTTAATAACGCCATAGTCACATCGGAAGGACTGTACGTTATAGTCACTCACGATTCCGATTCCGGAGTGTTGGCGACGGAAGGTAAACGCATAAGCGTCGTACATGCCGATACCGACGGAACGCTCACCGCCGCGGTGCATCTTCCTTCGCGCGGCGAGGATATAAGGTATCTAGGTGCGAAACTGACTTCGGCTGGGCTTGTCGTAGTCGCCACTGACGGAGAGGTGAGTTACGTACATACCGTTTCCACCGATCTCAAATATACCGAGCTTCTTGAGTTTCCTGCTTTCGCTTCGGCTACGGTATTTGCTTTGAGCGAAGGGTATCTCCTTTTAGGCGCCGGAGCGACCAATACCGTTTATAAAATTACCGGTAACGCCGTAGCGGCTTCCACGACCATACAGTCGGGCGAGATAAGAGAAGTGTACGATTTCGGCACCTATTACATGCTCGTTCTCAACGGTATATCAGGTTATTCGGTTATAAGGATAGGCTCCGATCTCAAGCATATTTCCACCGTCACGGTTTCGGACAGACACCCGCTTGCGATAAGACCCGTCGTAACGGACGGCGTGCAGAAATTCCTTGTTGCCGAGAAGAACGCAACAGGAGTGGACATCGTGCGTTACGGGGCGGACTTTTCGGCGGCTGAAGCCGACAGAGTGGGAGTGGGACTGGCCGACAGCGCGGACGTATTCATGAACGGAGAAAGCGTTTTCGTGCTGCTGCACGCGACGACGGACAGACTTTACGTCATCGATTCGGGACTTAATTTCACGGCTTCCAGTACGACGCTGCTTCAGGGTATGACGGCGTTCCACGATTGCGCGACCTATTCGGGAGGCTTCCTCGTCTTATATTCCGCAGGGGACGCATTGACGCTTGCCGATATACGTAACGACGGCACTTCGATGACCAGAAGCATATCTGTGGGAACTCAAAAAGCCTTTATTCTGCGTACGGCAGAAGGGACTTCGGCAGTGGTGTGCGCCGTCGAGAACGGCGTGAAAATAATAGGGCTGTGAGCGGGGACGCTATTCCCCGTAATCGGAAGACGCTCTGCGTGCGTTGAGTACGGACAATATCTTGGCAACTATTTTTTCGGCGGCGTTTGCGCCTTCCGGTTTCGGCGGGGGCATCGCCGCTACTTTCTCTATGTGCCTCATGAGTTCGCCGGGAGTCAGCTTGTCTTGAGCGATTACGTCGGCAAGGCCGCGTTTCGAATAGCTCGATGCGTTCAGGACCTGATCGCCTCGGCTGGAAGCGCTTTTCGGGAGCGGTATGCATACCACTCGCTTTCCGAGCGCCGCGGCTTCGGCGAGACTGTTCGCTCCGCCGCGCATGACTACTATATCCGCCGCGGCGTAGAGATCCGCTATGTCTTCCGCATAAGGGACCGCCTTGTAATGTTCTAAATAAATACGTTCGGTTTCTTTCTTCCCGGTAACGTGCATCACGTCGTAAGCGGTCGTAAGCGATCTCAGACAGCCGAACAGCGCTTCGTTGATTTTGAGAGATCCGCTGCTGCCTCCGAATACGAGTATTAAAGGACGCGTTTCCGACAGCCCGTAACGCTTCCTCGCGCGCAAGCCGTTACCGCCGAATATCTCGCGCCTTATGGGGTTACCGACGTATTCTCCGCCTTTGGTTTCCGGGAAGGAAGTAAGCGTGAGCGCCGCGAACGAGGATATGAAGCGGTTGGCCATTCCCATCGTATAATCGCTCTCGTGTATTACCACGGGTATGCCGAGAGAACGCGCGCCGAGCGCCGACGGAAGCGTCGCGTAACCGCCTTTTGCGAACAGTAACTCGACTTTTTCTCTGCGCAATATGTCTTTGGCTTCTTTAGCCGCCCCGGCAAGTATAAAGGGTATTTTGATGTTGTCAAGAATATCCCTCCTCGAAAATTTCGCTACTGCGGTAGTGTACAGCGGCAGTCCGTAAGAGGGTACTATCTCCCTTTCCATGCCGTCTCCGCCGAAGTATATTATCCTGTCGAAGTAACCGGCAAGTTCTTCCGCTACCGCTATGCACGGCATTATATGCCCCGCGGTGCCTCCGCCTGTAAGCGCTATCGCAGCCATATTATTCCCTCCTTACGTACGCCCGATGCGTAAATAATTTCGATTAACAGTTGAATTATATTCGTTTTAGTGCTAAGATATACTACACGGGTATAGCGCACGCGCTTCCGATAACGGACGCAGGTGCCCGACGCCCGCGAAAAGCGTAGACGGAGGTCCCAATGAAATTCGTAAAGATCGATACTTTCGACGGTAAAGTCAATACCACCTGCGTGTGGGACGAAACTGAGAACAGGATAGGCGCCGTGGTTATAGTTCACGGTATGGCGGAACATGCGGAGAGATACGACGCTTTTGCGAAATTTCTCAATTCCGAAGGATACGTGGTGCTTGCGGACAATCACAGAGGACATAAATTCAATCCCGACGGAGCCAAAGGCATCGTGTGCGGGGATTCCTTCTCCAATTCGGTAGAGGACATCAAAGCGGTGGTGGATTATGCAAAATCCGTTTACGGACTCGAAGTCGTACTGCTCGGTCACAGTTACGGAAGTTTCCTTTCTCAAAGATACATCGAGCGTTATGCTTCGACGGTCAGGGGCGTCATTCTCAGCGGTACGGCTTATATGAAAGGCGCGCTCGTGGGTATGGCTAAGGTCATCGCCGGAGTGCAGAAAGCTTTCTGCGGCGGAGAAAAGACCGCCTATCTCATCGATAAACTCAGCTTCGGAAATTACAATAAGCCTTTCGAGTCTCAAGGACAGAAATTCGCGTGGCTTTCGCGCGACAGATCCGAAGTCGCCAAATACGAAGCCGACGAATTCTGCGGCTATCCTTTAAGCATCGATTATTATTACAGCTTCTTCAAAGGAGTGATGGCTATGTACGGAGACGATTCTTACGCAGCGGCGAAAGGGCTTCCCGTCATGATAGCCGTAGGCTCCGACGATCCCGTATCGAATAAAGCCGTGCTCGCCGAGAAACTGTATAAATTCTATCTTCAGAAAGGACTCGACGTATCTTACAAGGTCTATCCGGGAGCGCGTCACGAGATACTCAACGAGATCAACAAAAAAGAAGTATATGCGGATATGCTCGCCTTCATCGAAGCGAGGTTCGCCCGTTAAGGAACAGATTTATGGGAAAGAAAGGCACTGCAATATCGGTTGTTTTACTCGTTATCACGCTGACCGCGGTACTCGTATCCTGCGTGGACGATAAGGACACCAACGTCGGTCCGTTTACATACGAGATAAATTCCGCAGGCGATCTCGAGGGATTGCGCGCTAAACTCGGTCCGGACTACGATCAGGGCGTGTACAACCTTAACGCCGACATCGACCTGACCGCGGAGCAATGGACGCCCATAGGCGATTCGGTCGCCAATTCTTTCACGGGCACTTTCAACGGAAACGGTCATACGATAACCTATAATATCACGAAAGAAACACCCGAGCACACGGATGTCAATAATGTTGCGGAAGAGGTGTTTACGGGTCTTTTCGGCGCTATTTCGGGAGCCTCTATAAAGGATCTCAATATAGTCGTCAATATCGACGTGCCGGTAGAAGGCAGCATAGTCTATATCGGCGGACTTACGGGATATGCCTACGGTAACGTCACTTTATCAGATGTCAGCGTCAGCGGCAGGATACGCGGCGACATCGCCGACATACGCGTTACGAAAACGGACGAGACGGGCGGAAGCAATACCGAGACTACCGGATTCTATATGACCGCGCACGTCGGCGGAGTAGCCGGATATGTGATAGGCAACGCCAAACTCGAGAACGTCGGTTCCTCCGTCGATCTCGACGTGGGCGTGACGGACACTTATAAAGTGGACAACAATTACTGCCGTATCAACAGCGTCACGGCAGGCGGTATAGCGGGCACTCTCCGCACGGTGGATCTGTCGGCGGACGCTTCCGACAAAAGCGTCGTGACCGCCAACGGACTTTCTTATTCCGGCGATATTAGCGTCATCGGCGCCACGGTCAATGCGGGAGGACTCATAGGTCTCGGTTACAGGATCTCCGGTGCGTCTTTCAGAAGCGTTTTGTCGGAATACGACGGTATGTTCGTAAGCGGAGTCAACCGTCTGAATGCAGGGATCGTCGCTGGCATGCTCGACAGGGCAATGCTTACTAAAGTTACCGCTGACGCGCCTTCGCTCGAGATACGTATAGCGAGCGGTTACGGCGATCAGAATTCCTTTAACGTCGGCGGTGCAATCGGGTATCTTTCCAATTACAGCGAAGTGGAGAACGTTATCGCAGACGTCGACGTGATAGACATGGGCAGATCCATCAACAATTATACCGGCGGAGTCGTCGGGATGCTCAATTTCTCCTCGCTGAGGAATGCGGTGGCTTGCGGCGAGATGAGGTACGAAGGCGAACCCGTCGGTTCCGACAGGATCCCCGTTTCGTTCACCTCGGACGGCAGACATAATCCCGAGAATTATTATTTTATTTATTCAGGCGGGATACTCGGCAAACTTTACGGCGGCAGCCGCATCGACAACGTGGCAAGCGATTTCAGCGCCTATCAGGGTATCGTCGGCGAAGCGATGAACGGAGTGGAGATCGTCGTAATCAACGAAAACGAAGGCGAGACAATAGAAGCCTGGCTTGCGGATTCCGGCTACGAGCGCGGTATGTATACCGTGGAGAAGTCCGGTGATAAAGACGCCGAGACAGGAGAACAAAATTATAAGCTTACGCATAAATACAACGTAGGCACCGGGGTTTGGTATGTAGGCGATCGCGCTTCGTCGGACACCGCGTCTGTGGCGATCGAAGGGGTAAATTTCGCTAACGGTATAGGCGTCGCCGACGCGTCGCTTACCGAATACTCGAGACTCCGCGCCGCGATAGAAGCGGCGATAGCGGGCTGATCCCGTAAATCAATATTACAATTACCTTATCAAGAGGAAACGATAGATTATGATCATCACATTAGCTGAAGGCAAAAAAGAATTTCCCGCGGGTTCTACTCCCGCAGACATAGCTCGCTCGATTTCCGACGGGCTTTTCCGCTCCTCGTACGTGGCGAAAGTAAACGGCGAAGTAGTGGGCATGTACACGCCGATCGACGATGACGCTACCGTCGAATTTCTCGGCTTCGATACCGAGGAAGGCAGGAAGGCATACCGTCACAGTTGCTCGCATATACTTGCGCAGGCGGTCAAGAGGATATATCCCACGGCGCGCGTTGCGATAGGACCCGCGATTGCCAACGGATATTATTACGATTTCGATTTCGTGACGCCCATCAATATGGAATCGCTTAAAGAGATCGAAGCGGAGATGAAGAAGATAATCAAAGAAAATCTCCCCATCGTCCGCGAAGAAGTAAGCAGAGATAAAGCGCTCGCATATTTCCGCGAGCAGGGCGAGCCTTACAAAGTGGAACTTATCACCGATCTTCCCGAGGACGCCAAGATCACGATGTACCGTCAGGGCGATTTCGTCGATCTCTGCGCGGGACCGCACGTTCCTAACACTGGCTGCGTCAAAGCGTTCAAACTCACTTCGATCGCCGGAGCTTACTGGCGCGGAGACGAGCATAATAAGGTGCTTACGCGTATCTACGGTACCGCGTTCAACTCCAAAGCGGCTCTCGAGGAATACCTTGCCGCCGTCGAAGAAGCCAAATCGCGCGACCATAACAAGATAGGCAGGGAAATGGGTATATTCATGACCGACGAGAATATCGGTCAGGGACTGCCGCTCCTTATGCCCAAAGGCGCGAAACTGTATCAGATACTTACCCGTTTCGTGGAAGACGAGGAAGAGCGCCGCGGATACGTGCGTACCAAGACGCCTTATATGGCGAAAAGCGCGCTTTACAAAATAAGCGGACACTGGGATCATTACCGCGACGGCATGTTCGTGATAGATAACGAAAACGAGAACGAAGTCATGGCTTTGAGGCCGATGACATGTCCTTTCCAATATACCATATATAATAACGGACTCAAGTCTTACAGAGATCTCCCGATAAGGTACGGCGAAACTTCCACGCTTTTCCGTAACGAGGACTCCGGCGAGATGCACGGACTTATAAGAGTGCGCCAGTTCACGATAAGCGAAGGTCACATAATATGTACGCCTTCCCAGCTCGAAGGAGAATTCAAAGCGGCTCTCGATCTCGCGCGCTACATGCTTAAATGCGTGGGTATCGAGGAAGACGTCACTTATCGCTTCTCGAAGTGGGATCCCAAGGACGTGGATAAGTATATCAACGATCCCGAGAAATGGGAAAAAGCCGAAGCCGAGATGCAGAAGATACTCGATCACCTCGGATTGAAATATACCGTAGGTATCGGCGAAGCGGCTTTCTACGGACCCAAGCTCGACATTCAGATCAAGAACGTTTACGGCAAGGAAGATACGCTCATAACCTTGCAGGTGGACATGTTCCTTGCCGAGAATTTCGACATGACTTACGTGGACGAGAACGGAGACAAAGTACGTCCGTATATAATACACCGTACTTCCATAGGTTGCTACGAACGCACGATGGCGCTCGTCATAGAGAAGTTCAAGGGCGCATTCCCGGTATGGATGGCGCCGGAACAGGTGCGTGTGCTGAGTCTTACCGACAGGACCGCAGAGGACGCGAAAGCTCTCGCGGAGAAGATGCGTTACGACGGATTGAGAGCGCAGGCGGACGTGCGTAACGAAAAGATCGGATATAAGATCCGCGAAGCTCAGATGGACAAGATACCGTACATGATCATTCTCGGAGACAAGGAGAAAGAGTCCGGAGTGCTTGCCGTACGTTCGAGAAAGTCGGGCGATCTCGGAACGATGAGTTACGAGGATTTCACTGCCAAAGTTCTCAAGGAAGACAAGGACAAAGTAATAGACTGACGCCTTCGGGCGCGTAAATCCGCCGCGCGGTCGAATATTCGTCGGAAATGTGGCGAAAATATTTGACATCGCGGCGTGATTATATTAGAATATCCGAGTAAAGAAGAAGCGATTCTCACCGTAAGCGCATGCAAAACGGTCCAAACCCGATTAACGATCCGTATGCCCCTTAATGTGCGGTATGCGGCTTGAGGTGAGATGTGTTTCTTAGGAAACACATTCTTTTTTACCCCGATCCCGATAAACTGCCGCCTTTTAAGGCGTAAAACAAGGAGGATACTTTTATTTTCAGAGAATTACTCACCAATTCGAGCATCCGGGTTCCGGAAGTAAGGTTGATCGACGCAGACGGTTCGATGGTAGGTATAGTACCTACTCAGCAAGCCCAGCGTATGGCGGAAGAAAGAAATCTCGATCTCGTTCTTTTCTCCCCCAACGCGGTCCCGCCGGTATGTAAGATACTTAATTACAGCAAATACCGTTTCGATCAGATCAAGAAGGACAAAGAGGACAAGAAAAAGAGCAGCGTTCTCAAGATCAAAGAAGTACAACTTTCCCAGACGATCGACGTGGGCGACATCAAGATCAAAGCCAAGCGTACGGTCGAGTTTATCGGAGAGGGTTGCAAGGTAAAAGTCGTTATAAGAATGAAAGGGCGCCAGAACGCGCACCCCGACATTTCGATGGGCGTTATGGCGCGCTTCTTCGAGATGGTCTCGGACGTGGCGGTCAAAGAGAAAGAGCCTGTACTCGAGGGTAAGAGCATCACAATGATACTCGCCCCCATAACAAAAAAATAATTACTCACAAGGAGAGGAACTATGCCTAAACAGAAAACTCATAGTGCAAGTAAGAAACGCTTCAGATTCACCGCGAGCGGACTTCTGAAGAGAAACAAACAGAACAAGAACCACATTCTCAATAAGAAGACCCGTAAGAGAAAGAGAAATCTCCGTCAGGGCGCCTACATCAACGAAACGCAGGCGAAAACCATCGGCAATATGATTTACGGTCAAAAGTAGGAGGTAGACGGTCATGAGAATCAAGAGAGCAGTAACCGCACAGAAGAAAAAAAGAAAGATAATGAGGCAGGCGAAGGGTTACTTCGGCGCCAAGAGCAAGCTTTACAGAGTAGCGCGTCAGGCGGTCATGAAATCCGGACAGTATGCCTACGTAGGCAGACGTCTCAAGAAGAGAGATTTCCGCAGACTGTGGATAGCGCGTATCAACGCCGCGGCGAGAATGAACGACCTTTCCTATTCGAGACTCATGCACGGCTTGAAAGTTGCCGGTATCGACCTTAACCGTAAGGTGCTCGCCGACATAGCCGTCAACGACAGCGCAGCGTTCACCGCGCTTTGCGAGAAAGCGAAAGCCGCCGTCAACGCGTAACGCATAAGCCTTCAACCACGTTGAAGGCTTTTATGAATATGAACGTAATAACATCCTCTCAGAACGGCAAGATCAAACTATTGCGTAGCTTGAGCAACAAAAAATCGTCGCTCGAGAACTCGCTGTTTCTGATAGAGGGCGTAAATATACTCAAAGACGCCCCGAGAGGATATATAGACGAAGTTTTCGTCAGAGAATCCGACGCGGCGAAGCACGCAGAACTTTGTTCGCGGCTTACGGACAAGGCCTATGCGGTCGCGGACGAGGTATTCGACAAGGTGACGGCTACAGTCGCCAGCGCGGGGATCATAGCTACCGCGCGTATACCGGAGCCGCGTCCCGTAACGGGCGACATTATAGCCGTGCTCGACGGCGTAAGCGATCCGGGCAATCTCGGTACGATCGTACGCACGGGCGTTGCGATGGGCATATCGGATTTCATCTCGATCGATTGCGCATACGCCTATGCGCCTAAGGTCGTGAGAGCGACTATGGGGGGCGTGTATTACGCTAACGTAGTCGATTTTTCTTACGCGGGCGCACGCGGATTTTTATATAATGAAGGATACGCGACAGTAGCGCTCGATATGGGCGGAGAGAATATTTATACTTACTCTCCGCGTCGGGGCGGCAAGCTTGCCGTAGTTATAGGCAGCGAGGCGCACGGAATATCCGAGGAAATGCGCGGTATCGCGGACACGACGCTTGCCATACCTATGCGCGGCGAGCGGATAGAGAGTCTCAACGCCGCTGCGAGCGCGGCGATCGCGTTCTCAGTCTTGACGGAAAAACTTCACTCACAAGACAACTGATTCCGGAGGTTAAATATGTCAGGTCATTCCAAGTGGGCAAACATCAAAATAAAGAAAGGTAAGACCGACGCCGCGAGAGGCTCGATCTTCACGAAGATAGGAAGAGAAATCGCCGTGGCGGTCAAAGCGGGCGGCGCCGATCCCAACAGCAACTCCAAGCTCCGCGACGTCATAGCGAAAGCGAAGCAGAACAACATGCCCAACGATACGATAACCCGTTCCATTAAGAAGGCGAGCGGCGAACTCAACGCCGTTAACTACGAAGCCATAACTTACGAGGGCTACGGCGCGGGCGGAGTAGCGGTCATCGTCGAGACGCTTACCGATAACCGCAACCGTACCGCGGGCGATGTGAGACATCTTTTCGATAAGTACGGCGGCGCGCTCGGTCAGAACGGTTGCGTGTCTTTCATGTTCAACAAGAAAGGCGTAATAATTTCCGATAAAGCGATGGACGAAGACGAACTCATGATGGTTGCTCTCGACGCGGGCGCCGAGGACATAGTCGCCGACGAGGACGTATTCGAGATATACACTCAGCCCTCCGATCTCTATACCGTTGCGGACAAACTGCGCGAAGCGGGAGTCAACGTGATGAGCGCCGAGGTCGACATGATCCCCGACAACGAAGTCGATCCCAAAGAACACATACAGAGCGTGACCAAGCTTATCGACATGCTCGACGAGCTTGACGACGTACAGAACGTATATCATAACGCCATCCTTCCCGAAGAGGAAGAGGAGGAATAGGACATGAGTTTCGTAACGGATATTTGCGAAAAGACCAAACTTGCCGCCAATAAATTTGCGGGAGCGGATACCGCTACGAAGAACGCCGCGTTGCTCAGGGCGAAAGAACTTTTGCTCGAGAAAGAGGACGACATACTCGCGGCTAACGCGGAAGACATCAAAAAGGCGGAAGAAGGCGGCAGAAACGCGGCTTTCATCGACAGACTCAGACTTACTCCGGCACGCATAAGGCAGATGTGCGACGGAATAGACGCGATAGTGGCATTGCCCGATCCCGTAGGAGAGATCACCGAGCATTACACGCTTCCCAACGGGCTGGACGTAAAGAAAGTGCGCGCGCCTTTGGGCGTTATCGGCATCATATTCGAAGCGCGTCCCAACGTCGCGCTCGACGCGGGCGCGCTGTGCGTCAAAAGCGGTAACGGCGTCATACTTCGCGGCAGCCGCGACAGCGTCAAGAGCGTGGCGGCGATAACCGCATGCATGAAACGCGCTCTCGAAGAAAACGGTATCGATCCCTGCGTGGTAGGGCTTATCGAGAGTATGGACAGAGAAGCTACGGCGGAGATGCTTCGCCAGGACAAATATATCGACGTGGTAATACCCCGCGGCGGCGAAGCGCTCAAGAAAGTGGTGCTCGAGAACGCCGCCATGCCCGTTATAGCTTCCGCAGGCGGCAACTGCCATACCTACGTCGCGCCGAGCGCGGATTTCGACATGGCGATGACGGTAATCCTCAACGCGAAGACCAATCGTCCTTCTACATGTAACGCGCTCGAAACGATACTTGCGGACAGGAAGATAGCGCGCGACTTTTTACCCGGTATGCTCGAGCTTCTCAAGAAGAACGGCGTAGAGATACGGGGCACGCGCGAGGTGAAAGAGATTTATCCCGACTGCATGGAAGTGGGCGAGGAAGAATTTACCCGCGAATACGACAACATGATCATCAAAGTGGCGATAGTGGACGGACTTACCGAAGCTATCGATCATATCAACAAGTACGGTACCAATCACAGCGACGCCATAATCACCGAGGACAAAGAGGAGGCGGCGAGATTCGCGCGCGAAGTGGACTCGAGCGCGGTTTACGTCAACGCGTCCACCCGTTTCACCGACGGATTCGAACTAGGACTCGGCGCCGAGATGGGTATCAGTACGCAGAAACTGCACGTCCGCGGACCGGTGGGGCTTAAAGAGCTTACCAGCGTCAAATACGTTGTGACCGGCAACGGACAGATACGCAAATAGGAGTCAGACAATATGAGAAAAATAGCAGTTTTAACGAGCGGCGGCGACGCGCCCGGCATGAATGCGGCGATAAGGGGCGTCGTTCGTTGCGCCAACAGCCGCGGTATGGACGTTTACGGCATCGAGAGAGGTTACGACGGACTTATCAAAGGCAATATTTTCCGTATGGATTCCCGCTCGGTATCCGATACGATACAGAAAGGCGGCACTATCCTCAAGACGGCGCGCTGTCCGGAATTTGCTACCGAAGAGGGTATCCGCAAAGGCGGCGACGTCCTCAACGCATACGGTATAGAAGGGCTTATCGTCATAGGCGGCGACGGTTCGTTCAGGGGTATGAAAGATCTTACCGATCTGTGCGGCATACGTTGTATGGGTATCCCCGGGACCATCGACAACGACCTCGGATATACCGATTTTACGCTCGGGTTCGACACGGCGGTCAATACCGTGCTCGACGCGCTCAACAAGATACGCGACACGATGACGTCGCACGACCGCGCCTGTATAATCGAAGTTATGGGCAGACACTGCGGCGACATCGCGCTTTACGCGGGTATCGCGGGCGGCGCGGAAAGCATTATCGTTCCCGAACTTCCTTTCAATATCGACGACGTATGCGACAAGATGAGGCGCAACGTCATCAAAGGTAAGGTTTCCGACATCATCGTGCTTGCAGAGGGCGTATGCAGCTGCGACGCGCTCAAAGCTCAGATACACGACCGCACGGGGGTTACCATCCGCACTGTAAAGCTCGGCTACATACAGCGCGGCGGTACGCCTTCGATGGCGGACAGAGTGCTCGCGGCGCGTTGCGCCGACAGAGCGGTGGAACTACTTTACAACGATTGCAAAGAGTCGAGAGTGATAGGCACCAAGGACAACAGAATTATCGATATGAATATCGACGAAGCCCTCGCCATCAAAAAAGAATTCAACACGCAGATGATGGATATAGCCATGAGGCTTTCCTTCTGATCGCATACACAAAAAACATTATACAAGGAGAAACGATTTATGAAAGATTTAGTCGGCGCATGTATTTTCGGACAGTCCGGCGGACCTACTTCGGTCATCAACGCGTCTGCCGCGGGCGTTTTCATCGAAGCCCTCAAGCAAAAGAACATAACCGCTGTTTACGGTGCCGCGCACGGCATCAAAGGTATCCTCGACGAGGACTTTTACGACATCGGTCAAGAGGATATGGACGAACTTCTTCTCCTCAAGAATACCCCTTCGTCAAGCCTCGGTTCGGTGAGATACAAACTCAAAGACGCTTCCGTAGACGATACCGATTACAAGAGGATACTCGAGGTCTTCAAAAAATACAATATCCGTTATTTCTTCTATAACGGCGGCAACGACTCTATGGACACCTGCAACAAGGTCAGCAAATATCTTATGAAAGCCGGTTACGCCTGCAACGTTATCGGTGTTCCGAAGACCATCGACAACGACCTCTACGGCACCGATCACTGCCCCGGATACGGCAGCGCCGCAAAGTATGTGGCGACCACTCTCATGGAGCTTAACCTCGATGCCAAAGTCTACGACAAGGGACAGGTTGCGGTAGTAGAAATCATGGGCAGAAACGCCGGTTGGCTTACCGCCGCCGCGGCTCTCGCCAATTATAAAGGACTCGGCGCGGATCTTATATATCTTCCCGAGGTCCCGTTCTCGGTCGATAAATTCCTTGCCGACGTCAAGAGAGTCATGGACGCCAACGGCGGCAAATGCATCGCCTGCGTATCCGAAGGTATCCGCGATAAGGACGGCACGTTCATCGTGGAATCCCTCTCGAGCGCTAAAGCGAAGGACAACTTCGGTCACACTCAGCTCGGCGGACTCGCCATACAGCTTGCAGACCTCATCAACCGCACTTACGGCGTAAAGGTGAGAGGCATAGAATTCAGCCTTATGCAGCGTTGCGGCGCGCACCTCGCGTCCGGTACGGACATCGAAGAAGCTTTCAACGCGGGCAGAAAAGCCGTTCAGGCGGCTTGCGCCGGCAAGACCGACAAAATGGTGGTATTCGAGCGCGACATGTCGAGCGGCAAATACAAATGCAAATATAAACTCATTTCCGTGGAACTTGCCGCCAATACCGAGAAAAAAGTTCCTCTCGAATGGATAACCCCCGACGGCACCGGACTTACTCAGGACTATATCGATTACGCGCTCCCGCTCATTCAGGGATCGAGCAAATCTCCTCTCGAGGACGGTCTGCCCAAGTTCGCAAGCCTCAAGAAGGTCAAAGTCGAGAAGAAATAACCTAACCCGATGACCGTAAAAAAACTCACCCGTAAATCGGTAGCGATAATATTGATAATCGTCGCGCTGCTCCTCGCGGGCGGCGCGGCGACGGGTGCGTGGTATTTTATTTCGCACCGCAAACTTCAGCCGCCCGCACCGCGGGTAGAGGCGTTGTTTGCGGAGCCCGATTATACCGTCGTTATAGCTTGGGAAGCGGTCGAAGGTGCAGAATCGTATTCCGTCGAATATAAATATGCGCTTTTCGAACCGGATACGGTGCATAGGATCGACAACGTCGCCGATACGTCGGTCGCCGTAGCGCGCAAGAGGGGCGCATTGCAATTCAGAGTGCGCGCCTTCGGGAAATATGCGGAGAATATGAGCGAGTATTCCGAGTGGCAGACTTATTATGTTCAGCCTCTCGCAACGAACTCTCTCGAAATATTCAATACGGAATACCTGAGCGACAGATCGTTCGCAATCGACGCGGACACATTCGTCCCCGTGACGTATAATTACAAAGGCGAGACCTTTACGATCAACTGGTACGAAGTGAGAATATTCGCTCCGGGAGAGACGGAAGCTCCGAGCGATCCTATATCGCTTGCCGACATTCGTTCGGGATTTGCTTTCAACGTGGCGGAGAAGGGCGAATATATCCTCGAGATGAGACCCGTTCTGTACGTCTATATCAACGGCATAAAAGACTACGAAACGCTCGGACTGTACGAGCTGTACGAACCTAATACCGCTTATACGCGGATAACTGTAATCGTATGATACGAAACGACTTAAGAAACATAGCTATTATAGCGCACGTCGACCACGGCAAAACCACGCTCGTGGACGCGATGCTCAGACAAGGCGGGGTATTCCGCGACAACCAGGTCGTGGAAGACTGCGTAATGGATTCCAACCCGCTCGAGAGAGAGCGCGGTATAACGATACTTGCGAAAAACACTTCCTGTACCTATAAAGGAGTCAAAATAAACATTGTAGATACACCCGGGCACGCGGATTTCTCGGGAGAGGTGGAACGCGTGCTTAAGATGATCAACGGCGTTGTGCTGCTTGTAGACGCATACGAAGGACCCATGCCTCAGACGAGGTTTGTTCTTCAGAAGGCGCTTGAGATGAATCACAAGATCGTGATCTGTATAAACAAGGTGGATAAGCCCGACGCGAGACCCGCGGAAGTTGTGGACGAGATTTACGAACTCCTTATCGATCTCAACGCGAGCGACGAGCAACTCGACAGCCCGATAGTTTACTGTTCCGGCAGAGCCGGCACGGCGAGCCTTTCGGATACGGTTCCCGGCAAAGATCTCGCGCCTTTGTTCGACACTATCCTCAGCCATATCGATCCTCCGGAAGGGGACGAGACGGAACCTCTGCAGGTGCTGGTCTCTTGTATAGATTATAACGATTACGTTGGCAGGATCGCTATCGGAAGGATAGAGCGCGGCGCAATGAAAGCAAACAGCGAAGTTGCCGTATGCAACTACCATTCTCCCGAGGTCTATAAGTCAAAGATAACCAACATCTACCAGTTTTCGGGACTGAACAAGAGAGCGGTGGATACCGCGGCGGTCGGAGACATAGTAAGCTTCAGCGGCATAGAAAACGTCACGATAGGCGAGACGATCTGCGCTCCCGATCATGCGGAGCCTCTGCCGTTCGTGAAAATTTCGGAGCCGACGTTACAGATGCTTTTCTCGGTAAACGACAGCCCGTTCGCGGGCAGAGAAGGTAAGTACGTCACGTCCAGGCATCTTCGGGCGAGACTTTACAGAGAACTCCTGCGCGACGTGTCGCTCAGGGTCGAGGACGGCGCTAGAGCGGATACCTTCATCGTGTCCGGACGAGGTGAAATTCATCTCTCGATACTTATTGAGAACATGAGACGAGAAGGGTACGAATTCCAGGTATCCACGCCCAAGGTCATCAACAAGGTGATAGACGGCGTATTGCAGGAACCTATCGAGAGACTGTTCGTCGACGTTCCCGATACCGCCGTAGGCACGGTAATGGAGAATATGGGTAAGAGACAGGGAGAACTTGTCACGATGACGCCTTTCAATTCCCGTATCAAAATGGAATTTCTGGTTCCCGAACGCGGACTTTTGGGGTACAGAAGCGACTTCCTTACGGACACTCGAGGCGAAGGTATAATGAACAGCATATTCGCGGGCTACCAGCCGGTAAAAGGCGTGATGCCGAGGAGGCAATACGGTGCGCTGGTGGCATTCGAGACGGGCGAAGCATGTACTTACGGGCTGTACAACGCACAGGGAAGAGGCGTCCTTTTCGTTACTCCCGGCACTGAAGTATATTCGGGAATGGTCGTAGGATATTCGCCTAAGCAGGAAGACATTGCGGTAAACGTATGCAAGAAAAAGCACGTCACCAATATGCGCGCGGCAGGCTCCGACGAAGCGCTCCGACTGGAAACTCCCAGGATATTCTCGCTTGAAGAATGCATAGAATTCCTCGAGCCTGACGAAATGCTCGAAGTCACGCCCAAGTCGCTCAGGATCCGCAAGACAATATTGGACCACGAGTTACGTATGCGCGCCGTAATGAAGGAACGCAGAGGATAAAATACGTAGATATCGTCGAAGGAGGCAGGTATGAACTATTATCAGGAAGCAGCACAGTCGTTTTTCTCCACAGGAAACAACCTCTACTACGTTATCGCGGCGGCGGTCGTACTCGTCGCTCTGATAATCACGGCGGTTTGCCTTATCGTAAAGGCTAAACGGAAAAAAACTGCCTACGAAAAACCCGAGGAAAGTTCATTTTACGAGGAGAAGCCCGAGGAGACCAATCTCGAATCCGACGGTATCGACGTCGATAAACTCGTAGTTGATAACGAGACTTGCAACTCGGCTGCCAGCGAGAGCTTTATACTGAAACCTCCCGTAAAATACGTATCGGAAGACGTCGATTCGATCGTAATGACTCCCGTGAAGGAGAAACCGCGTCCTCCCAAGAAAGAGGTCGCACCTCCCGAGGAACCGCAGGAAAAGGAAAGCTCATTCAAGGATCACGTCTATTCCAAAGAGGCTGCGAAACGTCCCGGAACTATCCAGATATATCTCGATAACGGCGGGAAATTCCGTTTCCGCTTCAAGTCCAGCAATTCTGAGACAGTCGGACATTCTCAGGGCTACACCACGAAAGCCGCCTGTAAGAACGGCATCAACGCGGTTATCAACGCATGTAAGACCGCGGAGACCGTGGATACGACCAAAGACGAGAACTACGTCGCTTCGATAGGCAGGACGGTATTCGAGGTATATCGGGACAACGAGCGTAAATTCCGTTTCCGCCTTACGGCTGCCAATGCGAGCAACATACTCGCGTCGCAAGGTTATACCAGTAAGATCAACTGCATCAACGGCACCGAGTCTGTAAGGAACATAGCCGCTTTCCATAATCTCGTGGACGACACAAAATCCGTCAAAGCCAACGAAGCCAAGGCGGAAAAAGCGGATAAGTGATACGTGTAAAAAGTCTTTAAGCGGCTTTCACGCATAAGCGACTTCGAGAATACATATCGGTTCTGATCCGTCCGTGACCTGCGTGCGCGCAAAAAAGAGCGGGTACGTAGCGCGTTACGGCGAATTTTCGGTATTGACTTTGACGTGGATTTGCTTTATCATTATATACGGGTACGGTCGCGTTTCTACGACCCGGCGCCCTTTGGAGGTACGGCTTGAAAATCGTAGTACTCGACGGATATTGCCTCAATCACGGCGATATAAGCTGGCAGCCCCTTGCCGAACTCGGCGAGACGGAGCTTTACGAGCGTACGCCTTACGAGCTGATAGTCCCGCGTATGGGCGACGCGAGCATTATGATAACCAATAAATGCCGTATCGACCGCGCGATCATCGACGCATTGCCCGCGCTTAAATACATAGGTGTGCTTGCCACGGGCTACGACAACATAGACACCGCGTACTGTAAGGAACGCGGTATCGCGGTAGCCAATATACCCGCATACAGCACGGAGTCGGTAGTACAGTCCTTTTTCGGATTATTGATAGAACTGTACTCCGGTATAGGCGCTCATGCAGAGACGGTCAGGAACGGAGATTGGTGCAAAGCGAAAGATTACTGCTATTATATCAGGCAGACGCACGAACTGTTCGGGAAAACTCTCGGTATAATCGGCTTCGGCAGAATAGGGAGAAGGATAGGAGAGGTAGCCGCGGCTTTCGGCATGCAGGTGCTTGCGTATGCGAGGAACCGCCGTTACGAGGAGAAAGGTTTCCGATATGTAACTCTCGACGAGCTTTACGCGGAAGCCGACGTCATATCGCTTAATTGCCCGCTGACGAAAGAAAACGCGGGAATGATAAACGCGGACAGCATTTCCAAGATGAAGAAGTCCGCGGTCATAATCAATACGGCGCGCGGCGGACTCGTAAACGAAGCCGATCTCGCGGAAGCATTGAATTCGGGGAGGATCATGGGAGCCGCGCTCGACGTTCTGGCGACGGAACCCGCGCGGGAAGACAATCCTTTGCTTCAAGCAAAGAATACCGTTATCACGCCGCATACGGCGTGGGCGACGGTGGAAGCGAGGTCGCGGCTCATGCTCATAGCGCGCGACAATCTGGCGGCATATCTCGAAGGGCGGGAGCTTAACAGAGTGTGATGCCGCGGCATAATCGAGGAAATACGTAGGACAGGTAAAATTTATGGTTAAAATTGCGATCATCGATCTTGGCAGTAACTCAGCAAGGCTCGTTATTGCCAACATAATGCCGGGCGGCTATTTCATGGTCATAGACGAATTGAAAGAGCCGGTAAGGCTGGCGCAGGATATGGAAATCGACGGTTTCCTTAGACCTTTGCGCATTCAGCAGACTATCAAGACGCTCAAGACTTTCCGTACTCTGTACGAGTCCCACGGCGTGAGTAAGGTATTCGCGTACGCTACCGCGGCTGTCCGCCATGCCAAGAACCAGAAGTCGTTCATAGACGAGGTCCAGAGCTCGTGCGGCATCAAGTTGCAGGTATTGAGTCAGGAAGAGGAAGCCACTTTCGTATATCAGGGAGTGATCAACTCGATGGAAGTCCCCAAAGGTCTGATCGTCGATATAGGCGGCGGCTCCGTCAAAATGATCTATTATAACCGCAGAGTGATGATAGCGCAGGATACGCTTCCTTTCGGAGCGGTAACGTTAAGCGAGAAATTTGCGCGCCACGGGACTCCCGAGGAATGTCAGAGCGCGATAACGGCGTATGTCACGGAGCATCTCGAGAAACTCGACTGGCTCAAGAATCTCGATCCCGAGACTCAGCTCATCGGCGTCGGAGGCTCTTTGCGCAATCTCGGCAAAATAAGCCGTAAACTCAAGAAATATCCTCTCGATATGGCGCACAATTATCATATACCGTTTACCGAATTCGAGACGATATACGATACGATCAAGCCGCTCGCACCCGAAAAACTCATGCGTATAAAAGGACTTTCGAGCGCGAGAGCGGATATATTCCCGGCAGCTCTTTCCGTTGTAGAGGCGATCAAGAATTATACCGATTTCAATGAGATCATCATCGGCGGCGCGGGACTCAGGGAAGGCGCGATGTTCCGTTACGCTTGCCCCACCGTCATGGAGAAACCGATCAGCGACATCCTCGGGCACAGCATATACACGCTTCTGCACCACTTCGACATGAATATCCAGCATGCGGAACACGTATTCGACCTCTCGATGCAGCTCTTCCGCCAGCTCAAAGTCATACACAAGCTTCCGAGACCTTACGTTAAAGTGCTTCGCGTGGCGAGCATGATGCACGATATAGGCACCAGTCTCAAGTTCTACGATCACCACAAACATTCGATGTATGTCATTCTCAACTCAAATCTCTACGGTATACCGCAGAAGGATCTGATCATGGCATCCATGGTGGCGGCGCTTCATTACCGCGACGGACTCGAGCAGCTCGACTGTCAGAAGTATCTCGATATTCTGACGGAAGAGGAGATCGCGGCGGTGCGCAAACTCGGAGTGATAGTCCGTATAGCGGAATGCTTCGACAGAAGTTGCGGCGGCGCGATAGTGGGGCTTTCGTGCGACGTACTCGGAGACTCCGTGATACTTAAGACCAAAACGCAGGGCGACTGCACTCTCGAGATCAAAGACGCTCTCGGAGCTCTTCCCGAATTCAAGCGCGCTTTCAGGAAAAACCTCGAGATACTGTAGGAAGATGAAAGTGCTTCTTGCGTCCGCTTCCCCCAGGAGGCGCGAGTTACTTAAGAAAATTTTCAACGAATTCGACGCGGCGACATATCCCGCCGACGAAAATTACAAAGGAGCGACGCCCGAAGCTACGGTCAAGGAAATAGCTTTGCGCAAGCTCGCGGCAGTACCGGATCCGGAGCGTTACGACATCGTGATCGCTTCGGATACTTTGGTATATGCGGACGGTAAATATTACGGCAAACCGCATGACGAAGAGGAAGCCGGAGCTATGCTCGGGGAACTCAGCGGTCGCGCGCACGAAGTGTATTCCGCGGTAGCCGTTAATTACAGAGGCAAAGTGGCGGTCGCGGTCGATTCGACTAAAGTCGTTTTCCGCGATCTTACGGAAGACGACATCGCGTGTTACGTAAACGATTACGAGTGCCTGGATAAAGCGGGCGCGTATGCGATACAGGACGGCGTGACCGTTGAGCGTTACGTCGGATCTTACGACAACGTCGTCGGGCTTCCCACCGAAAAACTCCGCTCGCTTCTCGACGGAATGATTGGGGACGATAGAAATGCAAAAGACTAAGTATATCCTGGACCTCGGTTCTTCGTACGTCTCGATCTACGGGACGGGTCTGCTCCTGAGACAGCCGAACGTGGCTGTAGTAAGACGCGGTAACGGCATAGAACTCATAAGCTGCGGTAACGACGCGCTCGCCATGCGCGAAATACCGGAGCATTGCTCCGTAGTGCGCCCTGTAGAAGAGGGAGCTGTAGTGCATGTAGAGGTCATGAGCCTCATATTGAAAGAATTTTTCTCCGCGGTTATACCGTTCAATCCCTTCCGCGCGGTGGAAATGTACGTGCTGATACCTTCCGGTCTGTCTATAGCGGAACGCGAGAACGTCGAAGCCGCTGTAAGTAAAACGGGATATAAGGACGTGACTCTCGTCGAATCTGTCCTCGGACTGCTGCCTCTTTTCGAAGGGAATCAGGCGGTAGCTATTTTCGGGGGCGGCAATACCGAGATCGGCGTCGTGGACAGGGACGGTATAGTTTCCGCCTGTTCCGTAAATATCGCGGGGAATACCGTGACAGATAAGATAATAGAACAGATTTATGAGACGTATAATCTTACGATAAGTTGGTCTGCGGCGGAGAAACTCAAGACGGCGATCGGCAGCCTTTACGACAACGATACGTCCGTTACCGAAGTGGTGGGACAGGATCTTCTCGACGGCAGAATGAAGTCCGTGGAAATATCCGCTTCCTCGATACGCGCGCCCATACTTTTCTGCTACCGAAAAATTGCCGAAATAATCGAATCGGTATTGACCACGATACCTTATTCCCGCCTCGCGGAAGTCACGGATAACGGATTGTATATCGCCGGCGGCGGCGCGGAACTCAGAGGTTTGCAGGACTTCCTTACGCGCTATCTCAAGCTGAAAGTCCGCATGGATGACGACCCTGAGACCGTGGTGATACGTTCCGCAGCGAGACTTATCGAAGATGGCAGACTGTTCAGACGCTGAACCGGTAATGTCCGGCTATCCGAGCCGCTTCCTGCAAGGAAGCGGTTTTTTTGTGTTATGCTTATGATCGGGCTAATTCCCTTTCAAAATGTTGCGGTATTCCCGATAATATGATATACTCTATAAGACTATTGTTATATAGTTGTGCGGAGGTAACGATGAAAGAATTGCTTAAACAGTTATGGACGATACCGAATGTCCTCAGTATATTGCGTATCGTAGCGGTGCCGTTTATAATGTGGTGTACTCTCGACCCTTCTACTTATATAACTTGCGGCGCATACGAATTCCCGATAATAGGTCTCGTCATCATGATCGCCGCCGCTTCTACGGATCTCGTGGACGGATATATCGCAAGAAAATTCAATCAGGGCTCGCAACTCGGCGAAATGATAGATCCGCTCGCCGACAAACTCATGCATTGCGCGTCGGTGCTTTCCCTCGTCATAATCGGTTACGTGCATTGGGCGTTCATCGTTATACTTCTTGCCAAAGAAGGCACCATGGTCCTCGGCGGTATATATATGGCGGGCGACAGCAAGAACATAAAAGCCAATTATATGGGTAAAGTCGCTTCCGCCACTCTGTCGCTTGCGATAGTCATGAGCTATTTCCACGCGTTCTGGGCGGAAAAGGTATTCTATCTCGACTGGATAGTGCTCGGGATAGGTCTTGTGCTTACTTACGCGGCTTTCTTTAATTATCTCAAGCAGGCTATAGGCATCATCAAAGGTATCATGGCGCGTAAGAAAGCCGCAGGTGCCGGAACGGCGGACGATCAGGCGGTAAGCGACGCGGACGCAAGCGAATCCGCAGCTGACGGCGAGGAGCCGGAGAAAAAAGACAACGAATAAATACATAAATCAATTAAGGATGTCAACCGAGAGGTGAAAATATAATGGAAATACCTAAAACTTACGAGCCGCAAAGTTTCGAGACCGAGATATATTCCGATTGGGAACATTCCGGCTATTTCCGTCCCGAAGTGGACCGCAACAAAACGCCTTTTTCCATAGTTATACCGCCCCCGAACATTACTGGGCAGTTGCATATGGGACATGCCCTGAACAATACTATCCAGGACATAATCATACGTCATAAACGCATGCAGGGATACTCCACGCTGTGGCTTCCCGGTACCGATCACGCCAGTATAGCGACCGAAGTCAAGATCGTCGATCAGCTCCACGCCGAAGGATTGGAGAAAGAAGATATAGGCAGGGAAGCTTTCCTCAAACGCGCATACGAGTGGAAGGAAACGTACGGCGGCAAGATAGTGAGACAGCTTCGCAGGCTCGGATGTTCCTGCGACTGGTCGCGCGAAGCCTTCACCATGGACGAGCGTTGCTCGCGCGCGGTAAGAGAGGTGTTCGTCAACCTTTACCGTAAAGGACTTGTTTATCAGGGAAGCAGGATCATCAACTGGTGTCCGCATTGCCATACGGCGCTTTCGGACGCGGAGGTGGAATACGAAGCGCAGGACAGCCATCTCTGGCATATCCGTTATCCTTATGCCGACGGCTCGGGCTATATGGTCATAGCGACCACGCGTCCCGAAACGCTTCTCGGCGATACCGCCGTTGCGGTCAATCCTAAAGACGAGAGATATAAGGACAAAGTGGGAAAAATGCTCAAGCTTCCGCTCACAGACAGGCTTATACCCGTCATCGCGGACGATTACGTGGAGCTGGATTTCGGTACCGGCTGCGTGAAGATCACTCCTGCGCACGATCCCAACGACTTCGAAGTCGGGCTGAGACACAATCTCGAGGTCATCAGGATTATGGACGACGGCGGCGTGATCAACGAGAACGGATACGCATATGCGGGTATGGACAGGAACGCCGCGCGCAAGAAGATGGTCGAAGATCTCGAAGCGCAGGGGCTTATGGAAAAGATAGAGCCTTATTCGCATAATGTCGGCTGCTGCTATCGCTGCAAGAGCACCGTGGAACCTATCGTCAGCAAGCAGTGGTTCGTACGCATGGACAAGCTTGCCGAACCTGCGATAAAAGTGGTGCGCAACCGCAAGATCACGTTCATACCCGAGAGGTTTTCCAAGACCTATTTCAACTGGATGGAGAACATCAAAGACTGGTGTATTTCCAGACAGCTCTGGTGGGGACATCGTATACCGGCATGGTACTGCGAGGACTGCGGCGAATTGATAGTGGAGAAAGAAGATCCCGCCCGTTGCCCGCATTGCGGAAGCACACGCCTTAGACAGGACGAAGACGTACTCGATACCTGGTTCAGCTCCGCTTTGTGGCCGTTCTCCACGCTCGGATACCCCGACGACACGGAGGATCTCAAATATTTCTACCCCACCAACGTGCTGGTCACCGCGTACGACATTATTTTCTTCTGGGTAGCGCGTATGATATTCAGCGGATTGGAGCACATGGGCGAGATACCTTTCCCGGAAGTGCTTATCCACGGTATAGTGCGCGACGCGCAGGGACGCAAGATGTCGAAATCTCTGGGTAACGGAATAGATCCTCTCATGCTCATAGACAAGTACGGCGCGGACGCATTGCGTTTCAGCCTCACCACAGGCGTGGCGCCCGGCTCCGACATCCGCTTCAGCGAAGAAAAAATGGAACCGAGCCGCAACTTCCTCAATAAGCTGTGGAACGCTTCCCGTTATGTGCTGATGAATAGTGAAGGCAAAGTTCTGCCCGCTATCGGTAGCTTCAGCTACACGTCTGCAGACAAATGGATCTTGTATAAACTTAACCAGACCGTGCGCGAAGTTAACGGCTACCTCAAGAAATACGAGCTGGGCATGGCTAACGCCAAACTGTACGACTTTATATGGAGCGATTTCTGCGACTGGTATGTGGAACTTACCAAGCCCGCGCTGTACGGCAATTCCGAGAAAGCCGCTCTCGAGGCGCTGTCCGTCCTTACGTACGTACTCAAGCAGATACTTAAACTCATGCATCCGTTTACTCCGTTCATCACCGAACGTATCTGGAAGGAATGCGGAGAGAAGGGGACCATCATGCTCGAGCAGTATCCGACATACACCAAGAAGTTTGCATTCACGGCAGAGTTCCGCAAATTCGAGAAGATCAAGGAGCTTATCCGTGCGGTCCGCAATCTGAGGGCGGAGATGAACGTACCCGTATCGAAAAAGCTCAATCTCTATATCGTATCCGATATGGCAAAATATATCGCAAAGAACGAAAGCTACATCCTCAAACTCGCCAATGCGGCGTCCGTGCATTACGTGGCGTCGAAGGAAGAGGCGGGCGAGAAGATAGCTTCCGTCGTGGTTCCCGACGCTCAGGTCTTCATTCCCCTCGGCGAACTGGTCGATACCGAAAAAGAGCTTATGCGTCTCGATAAAGAACTTAAGAACGTCGAAGCTGAGATAAGGCGCGGCGAAGGTATGCTCTCCAACGCGGGGTTTGTCTCCAAGGCACCCAAAGCTCTCGTCGAAGCCGAGCAGGCGAAACTCGAAGCCAACCGCGAGAAACGCTTGAAGATACTTACCAACATAGAAGGCTTGAAATAGCCTCGATACGTCGGATAACGACATTCAACGACATAATCGCCTCTCCTCGACGATGTAGAATGAGGAGAGGTGATTTTTTATGGCAAGAACCATAGTGGTCGCATCGGGCAAAGGCGGCGTCGGCAAAACGACTGTGACCGCCAATCTCGGCGTGCTGCTCGCAATGGACGGCAAGCGCGTCATACTTGCGGACGCGGACATAGGACTTAACAATCTCGACGTGGCGCTGTGCATAGAGAACAGGGTCGTTTACGACATAGTAGACGTAGCCGAAGGACGGGCCGGTCTCAGGGACGCATTGGTGAAGGATAAATTCGTTCCGACGCTGTCCGTGCTTCCTTCTGCCAAAGCCAATTGTTCCGACAGAGTGCGCACTGCGGCTTTCGCGGGGATAATAGCGGAGGCGTCGACTTATTCCGATTACGTCCTCATAGACGCGCCGGCAGGAGTCGAAGCGGGCTTCCACCGCGCAGTGTCCGCGGCGAGAGAGGCTATCGTCGTGACTACGCCGCACGTCAGCGCGATACGCGACGCAGACAGGACGGTGTCGATTCTGTCCACGTACAACATTTCGCGCATGGGGTTGGTAGTTAACCGGGTGCGCGGCGATCTGGTCAACAGAGGAGAGACCGTCCCGCCCGAGAAAATAGCCGCGTTGCTGAGGTTGCCGCTATACGGCGTCATACCGGAGTCGGACGCGGTCGGAGTATATACCGTACTCAATGCGTACGGAAGAGACGGAGCGGCGGAAGCCTACAGGATGCTCAAGGAGTACGTAGCCGGATCCGGCAACGAGGTTTACGATTGCACGAGGCGGTTCCGCGGACTTTTCGGAAGATTGAAAAAATTCTGAGGTGACTATATGACAAGACGTACCGGCGAAGATTCATACGAAAGGCTTAAGCAGACCATGGCGCGCGACAGAGCTCTTCCCGAAGGGTTCCTTACGTTGATACGCAAAGACCTCGATACCCTTTTCAAAGCGTACTTCGAATATCCGGAAGACGCGCTGAAAACGGAGCTTACGCCGTGGGCGGGAGAAGGGTACACGCTCAAAGTCACGCTTTCCGCGCCGCGAGCCAAGCAGGTAAAACTTCTTTGAGAGTGGATTGGAGAGGGTATTTCACGAGGAGATCTCCGACTTCTTTTTCATCCAGTTCGGCAACTTTTGCGAAGTTGTCGTCGACTACCTCGAAAGTAGTGTAGGAATCGGCGTCGATATGTCTCGTGAGGCGTATAAGTTTAAGACCGTCGTGTACCATGACCGTTCTGCGTATTATAGGAGAATTCAGGTGTTTGGTATACGGGATCGTTTCTGTCAGATGCCTGTACATCTCTTTTTCGGTTCCTCCCGTAGCGGATACGTATAGCAGGACGCTCATGGCTCCGAGCGAATAATTCAGTTCGTAGAAGTAAGATACGAGGTACAGTCCGAACATTATAAAAGCTATCGCCATACCTATCACGCGGAGTATACGTAATGTTTTGACGGGATTTTTTCCGAGTGCTACGAGAATGCGCGCGCCGTCGAGAGGATAGGCGGGCAGAAGGTTGAACACGCCTATTGCGAAACTAACTTCGAACAACACTTTGGTATAGGTATAAGCCGCGGGGGCCGCCCACCATAAAGCGTACAGCCCTATGCACAGCGCGAAATTCGCAAGAGGTCCCGCCGCGGCTATCGGAACGGCGTCTTTGCGCGAGATGTCTTCTCCTCCTGCGAGCATCGCCCCGTAAGGCATGAGGTTCACGCAGTTGAGGACGTAACCGCGCGAGTACGCCGCGCGGGAATGCGCGAATTCGTGTATAAGCACCACGGCGATCGTTGCCAAGAGGTAAGCGTAACCGCCTTGCAGAACGACCGCGAGAGCGAACAGCCAGAACGCAGGATGAAATTTAATGCGTATCATACTTGTATAATATTCGCCTCACGCCGCCTTATTCTGATAATATTATCCGTTTACTATTGAAAAGACATAAGGATATGTTGTATAATTATCTAAGTTTAGGTTATTTACCGCATAAACGGAGGTTCTTTTCAAATGAAGGAAAGTAAAATCTACATAAAGTACAAAGTCGACAACAGAGTTTACGAAGACGATATGTACCAGAATCAACACTATACGATCGAAGAGACCGCAACGGGGGACAACAGTATAAGATTCGTCATTGCGCCGCGTGAGAAGATAGAGCTTATCGCCTTCGGACTTAAGTATCTTCGTCCGTCCGCTCCCGGCGAAAAGTTCTTCGTCAACGGATATCAGGCGTGGACTACATCGCGCGAGATGAGCGCGGACGACGTTCAGAAGGGGCTTACGCCGTTGGCAAAGATCATTCCTTTTGCAAAAATACTTCTGGAACTGACCGGAGATTACGGTTTCACGGAATACTCCGGCAAGCCCGGAAGATTCCATTCGTTCACTTACACTTATTTCCGTAAGGAAAATACGGTGGAACTTTACGGCTCGCTCAACGAGCGTACCGGATTCACCGTATTCAAGACAGATATGGATGCCGGCGTGATGAGCATAGAAAAAGACGTCGACGGCACGGTGATCACCGAACCTTACGAATTGCTGAACGTAGTGAAGATCACGGGCGAATACGACGAAGTTTTCGATAAGTATTTCAAGTTGATGGAGATACGTAAGCCGCGCATCACGCATCTTGCGGGTTACACGAGCTGGTACAATTATTTCGGCAATATAGATGAGAAGATCATCAACCGCGATATAGACAATTTCGCCGCGGTAGGAGAGAATGCGGATATTTTCCAGGTGGACGACGGCTACCAGACCTTCGTGGGCGACTGGATCGATCCCAATCCCGCCAAATTCCCTTCGGGAATGAAGGCGGTCGCAGACCGCATCCACGACAAAGGCTATATGGCGGGGCTGTGGCTAGCGCCTTTCAACGCTTCCAAGAAGTCACGTGTAGCGCGTGAGCATCCCGAATGGTTCCTGCAGAAAGGCGGCAAACCCGTGACCACCATTTATAATTGGGGAGGCGCATATACTTTCGACATCTATAACGAAGGCGCCAGAGAATACATTTCGCATTGCTTCGACGTGGTACTCAACGAGTGGGGCTTCGACTTGGTCAAGCTCGATTTCCTGTATTCTCATTGCATCAAACCGCGTAACGGCAAGTGCCGCGGACAGCTTATGGCGGAAGGTATGGACTTTTTGCGCGAATGCGTCGGAGACAAATTGATACTCGGATGCGGCGTGCCTCTCGGATCGGCATTCGGAGTAGTGGACGCCTGCCGCATCGGCTGCGATGTGGTAACGCGTTATAAAGGCAGATATTACACCAATCTCCATATCTGCGCGGAAATACCTTCGGCGCATAATGCGATAAACAACGCGATATTCCGCCGCCATCTCGACGGCAGGGCGTTCTGTAACGATCCCGACGTATTCTTCCTCAGAGATTACAATCTCAAATATACCGATATGCAAAAGAAGCTTCTCGCAAGGGTCAACCACCTTTTCGGCAACGTTCTTTTCGTCAGCGACGACGTCGGTACTTACAACGAACAGCAAAAGGAGCTTCTTTTCAAAACGTTCGCGCCGAGTAACGCCATGATCATATCCGCGGAATATACGGATAAGGATTACATAACGATCAAGTATCTCGAAGACGGCGAACGCAAGACGCTTGCTTTCGATCTTAAAGAGGGGGAGACTTCATCGGAACTCTGATGTCTGATACGTTTATGGCGACCGCCGCGCGGCGGTCGCCTTTTTTTTGCGCGTAGCTTGTGGCATTATAACTAGCAGGTTACATATAATAAGTTGTATGGCGGTCACAGGTATCATTCTTCCTTCCTCCGGAAGAGCGGAAAAAGAGTTCGTCTCGAGGCTTGCGTTAAAAGAAGGTTTCGAGGTGGACGAGAAAGTTCATAAGTCTTTTACCATGCTCAGACTCTCTTCATGCAGCGCGGAGCATAACAGGTTGACTTCGTTTTTTGTGGCGGAAACGCTTACCATGTTTTATAAATATCGGGCGCTCGAAAGCGTTATTAAAGGATACGAAAGCGACAGTTACGACGGAGCCGCATATATCGGTGCGTTGCTTTCGGTCGAGCTTGAGGAGGAGCGTAAACGCATATATGCCGCGACGGAAGGATTGGACGTTATATCCGTCGAAAGCCTCATCGAACTGAGGCTGCCGGAATTGAAAGAGGGTTGGGCAGGTCTTAACGAACTCGGCCGTATGCTGCTTCTGCAATGCGTTGGCGGCGACGACGTATATTCGCTTGTGCCGTATTTCATAACAGGCGAACCCTTGTCGCCGAGACTCACCGTATCCGGCGGTAAACGCTTAAGGCTGAGCGGAGGAGGGAGCGAGAAAATCATTCCCGGACTTACCGGAGACGAGGAGAAGGACGTTGTCATCGCCCTCATGCGCGAGCGGCCTACGCACATAGTTATACGTAACAGAGAGGAAATAAGCGATAAACTCTTACGTACTTTACGCGCGCTCGGAGAGTGATCGTGACTTTTTTTTACGACTAATAAGACGCGGCGCTACCGGCGCCGCGTCTTTCGTAATATTTTACGTCCGATTAGGATCCTATAATATTTAATAACAGTTCTAATATACTACATACCAAATATTGACTTTATTTTAGCGTTGTGATACTATATATTGTGTGTTTATGCACATATGGAGGAAATATGTCGAAAACTACCAAATCGGCTCTGCATTACGATGCTAACGACATCCAGGCTCTCGAAGGTATAGACGCGGTACGCGCTCGTCCGGGCATGTACATAGGTTCCACCGGTCCCAAAGGGCTGCATCAGCTAATATGGGAAATCGTGGATAACTCCGTGGACGAGGCGCTTAACGGTTATGCCGACGCCATATCCATGACCATATATCCGGACGGCTCCATGTCTGTCGAAGACAACGGCAGAGGTATGCCCGTGGACATCAACGCCAAATATAAAAAATCGGGCGTGGAAATGATATTTACTATGCTCCATGCGGGCGGCAAATTCAATAACGATCAATATAAATTCAGCGGCGGTCTGCACGGCGTGGGCGCGTCTACCGTCAACGCGCTTTCCGTTTGGCTCGAAGTCGAAGTTTATCGCGGCGGTAAAGTGTATTTTCAGCGTTTCAGAAGAGTCGATCAGGGCAAAACCGTCAAGTCCGGTATCCCCGAAGAGCCTATCAAACAGACGGGGGTAACCAAGAAGCGCGGCTCCAAAGTCACTTTCTTGCCCGATCCGGACGTATTCGAGACCACGGAATTCGATTACAAGACGATCAAACAGCACATTAAAGAGCTTTCTTATCTCACTAAAGGGGTCAAATTCTCACTCGAGGACAGGCGCGTCACCGACGAAGAGGGCAATTACAAATATTGCGAATATTGCTCACGCGGCGGACTCGCGGACTTTGTAAGGAATCTTAACGAGAGCAAAACGCGTCAGCTCGAAAAAGTCATATATCTCGAAGCGGAAGATCCCGTTATCAACAGGCAGCTTCAGGTCGCAATACAATATACCGAGACGTTCGTGGAAAATATATTTTCCTTCGTCAACAACATTTCGACTACGGAAGGCGGAACGCACGAGACCGGTTTCAAACTTGCGTTTACTCGCGCGATGTCGGAGTACGTGAAGCGCAACAAACTTACCAAGGACAAAGATCCCGCGCTTATCGGAGACGACTACCGCGAAGGCATGACCGCGGTCATCAATCTCAAGATGCAGGAGCCGCAGTTCGAAGGACAGACCAAGACAAAGCTCGGCAATCCCGACATCAAGAGCTGGGTGGAAAACGTGCTTTACGAGAAGCTCAGCGCGTATTTAGCTGAGAATAAGAACAAAGACATAGCTACTTTGATAGCCAAGGTCGGTATCAACGCAAGTAAGGTGCGCACCGAAGAAAAACGAGTTAAAGACGCGATGCGCTCGTCGCGCAATAACATGACCGGACAGCTTGCCATAGGCAAACTTTCGAGCTGTTCGGGACGTAATTATTCGCAGAACGAGCTTTTCATAGTGGAAGGCGATTCGGCTGGAGGCTCCGCCAAGAAGGGCAGAAACCGTACCTTCCAAGCCGTTCTCGCGCTTCGCGGTAAACCGCTCAATACCGAAAAAGCAAGTAAGGTCGACATTCTCAAGAACGCCGAGATAAACACTCTTATTTACGCGTTGGGTACCGACTTCGACAAAGATTTCAACATCAAGAACCTTAAGTACGACAAGATAATAATTCTCGCCGACGCAGACCACGACGGCGAACATATCAGATGTCTTTTGCTGACGTTCTTCTACCGTTTCATGAGACCTTTGATAACGGAAGGGCACGTGTATCTCGGCATGCCGCCCCTTTACAGGATAACGCAGAAAGGAGATACGCGTTACGCATACAACGACGCGGAACTCGAAACGCTGCTCAAGTCCGTAAAGGGAAGCTACAATCTTCAGCGTTATAAGGGACTGGGAGAAATGAACTACGACCAGCTCTGGGACACAACTCTCAATCCCAAGACCCGTTGCCTTACCCGCGTCACTATAGACGACGCCGCCGAAGCCGACGAGATCGTCTCCCTTCTAATGGGCGATAACGCCGAAAAACGCAAGGAATTTATCAACGAGAACGCCAATTTCAATAAAGTCGACGTACTCGGCAATAAAATCGGGGTGTGAGTATGAAAGCTAAACAAATGAGTTTCGATCTGGAACAGACGGTCGTCGAGAGACCGATAGAAAACATAATGCCCGAATCTATGATGATTTATTCGGAGCATATCATACTCGACCGAACGCTGCCGAGAGTGGAAGACGGACTCAAGCCCGTTCAGCGCAGGATACTTTATACGATGTATAACCTTAATATGAAGCCGAAAGGCGGCTTCAAGAAGTCCGCGCGTATCGTAGGCGATTGCATGGGTAAATATCATCCGCACGGCGACTCGTCCATATACGACGCGATGGCGCGCCTCACGCAGGACTTCAGCATGCGCATGCCGCTTATCAACGGACAGGGCAACTTCGGTACAATTTCCGACCCGCCTGCCGCAATGCGTTATACAGAGGTGGAGATGGGATCTCTTGCCATGGAACTTCTGCGCGACATCGACAAGAACACCGTACAGTGGAACAAGAACTTCGACGACACGCTCGAGGAACCCGATCTTCTTCCCGGAAGATTTCCGAATATTCTCGTGAACGGCACGGTAGGTATAGCGATAGGCATAGCTACCAATATCCCCCCGCACAATCTTACCGAAGTTATAGACGGATGCGTGGCTATGCTCGACAATCCGCATATCAAACTCGAAGAACTGGTGAAGTATATCAAAGGACCGGATTTCCCTTCGGGAGGTTTCATGGTCGGCGGAGAGGATATACTCAACGTATACCGCACCGGGCGCGGCAAACTCACTTTGCGCGGCAGAGTGGATATCGAGACCGACGGCGACAAACAGAATATAGTCATTACCGAAGTGCCTTGGGGCGTGAATCCGCATAAGATCGTCGAGAAGCTTTATGCTTTGCGCGAAAAAAAGAAGGAGATCTTCGGCAACATCCTGGACGTTACGGACGAGACGGCGAGGAACTTAAGAATCGTTATCAAACTCAAGAAAGGGGAAGACGCCGTCAAACTACTCGAACAGGTCTATAAGCAGACCGAACTTCAGAGCGCATGCAGCGTGAATATGGTGGCCATCGCGGACGGTAAGCCCAAGCAGCTCGGACTTATACCGCTTCTCAAATATTATCTCGATTATCAGAAAGAGGTCGTACGCAAGAGGAGCGTATACGAGCTGGGAGTAGCCAAGAAGCGCGCCGAGATACTCGAAGGCTATCTCAGAATAATACCCGACATCGACGAAGTGATAGCGATCATAAGAGCGGCGGCTAACCGCGCCGCGGCGAAGACGGAACTTAAGGCGAGATTCGAACTCAGCGAAGCTCAGGCGGAAGCTATACTAAGCTTACAGCTCGGCAACATCAACAAACTGGACGTGGGCAAATATAAGGACGAATTGACGGGACTCAACAAGGACATCAAGCGTCTTACGGCTATCATAGGCTCTGTCAAAGAGCAGTGCGCCGTAGTGCGTTCGGAACTTATAGAAATACGCGATCGCTATAAATCGGAACCCAACAGCAAGCGTTTGACTACCATAATCGGGGATTTGGAAGATATTGACGTCAAGCCCTTCGATCCCACCAAGAGGACTTCCAAGCGTTCGATCATCGCTATAGATTCGGAGGGCAGAGTCAAGGTATTGTCCAGCAAGAACTACATTTCCGCCAACAGAGAGGCCGGCTCGGGAGGTCTTAACGGGGTTACGCGTTCGCTCACGCAGATAGAACCGGGTTCATACGCGCTCATATTCGGAAGTCAGGGCAATTGTTATCGTCTCGACACTTCTTCGATACTCGAGAAGCAGTGGCTTGACAAGGGCGACGCGCTCATCGATCTCTATCCGGAATACGCTTCAAAGTCGGAGAGGGCGGTAGCCGTCATTCCCGTCAATCCCGACGATCCCGGCGATGACGAAGTGTACATCTATACGCGTCTCGGCATGGTGAAGAGATCGCAGCTTGCGGCTTACGTAGTCAATAAAGACGCATACCAGGTGGTAGGACTTAAGAGCGACGACGAGGTCATAGGGGCAGAGAAAGTCATTCCCGACGCCACGATACTTTTCGTTACGAGCGACGGTCAATGCGTAAATTCTCTTACAGACGACTATCCGCTCCAAGGAAGGATAGCAGGCGGCGTTATCGGGGTAAATCTCAACGAAGGCGCCGAAGTGGTATATGCCGGACAAGCCGATGTCGAGCCGGGTATCGACGACGACGGCAACGAAGTATTCATGCCGCTCGGAGAGATAGTTATCATAACCGATAAAGGCACCGGCAAGCGCGTCGTGGCTTCGGAATTTTCTCCGATGCGCCGTAACCGCAAAGGGCTGAGGATAATAGATATTTACGGCGAAAAGACCAAGGTGATTTTCGCCTCCAAGGTACTCGAACCTTATAAACTCGCTTTGATCGGCGAGGACGGAGAGGTCAACGTCCTCGATACCGAGGATATACGTATAGAGAAGAAGGACACCAAAGGCAAACCCGTTATGCGCGGAGTGTCTTTCGACAGGGTAATACGTCATACGGAGGAATTGTAATGGCTAAGCCTCTCGTCGCGGTGGTAGGCAGACCTAACGTAGGCAAATCCACCTTTTTCAATAAAATGGCAGGCAGGCGGGTAAGTATCGTCGACGATATGCCCGGGGTGACGCGCGATCGTATTTACGCCGACGTCGAGTGGTGCGGTTATTCTTTCACGCTCGTGGATACCGGCGGTATAGAGCTTAAAAGCGAAGACACCATGTGGTCTCATATCCGTCGTCAGGCGGAGCTCGCGATAGATATAGCCGACGTTATTCTCTTTTTCGTCGACGGAAGAAGCGGACTGACATCAGGGGATTACGACGTCGCGGAATTTCTGCGCAAGACGCGTAAGCCTATAGTCCTCGCCGTCAATAAGGTGGACGGCAGCGACAATTCCGCGATATACGATTTCTATGCGCTCGATCTCGGAGAACCTATACCTATATCTGCGGAACAGAGTCTCGGACTCGGCGATCTTCTTGACGAAGTGGTCAAAAATTTCAAAGAGAGAACGGATCCCGACGAAGCGTCCGACAGCGTCAAAATAGCCGTAGTGGGCAAACCCAATTCCGGCAAATCTTCTCTCGTCAACCGCATACTCGGCTTCGAGAGGGTAATAGTCAGCAACATTGCGGGCACGACGCGCGACGCGATAGACACTCCTTTCGAGTACGAAGGCAAGCATTACGTTATCATCGATACTGCGGGAATACGTAAGAAGAGCAAGGTAGGCGAGGACGTAGAATATTACAGCGTGGTACGCAGTATAAATGCGATACGCCGCGCCGACGTGGTGCTTGAAGTCATCGACGCCGAAGAAATGCTCTCCGAGCAGGACGTGAAGATAGCGGGACTTATCCACGAAGCGGGTAAGCCGAGCCTGATCGTACTCAATAAGTGGGACCTTATAGAGAAGGACACCAATACCGTAAACCGCTTCAACGACAAGCTCAAAACGGAGCTGAAATTCATGGACTATTATAGACCCGTATTCGTTTCCGCGCTTACGGGTCAAAGGGTCAATACCCTTCTCGGACACGTCGATTCCGTTTACGAGAATTCGTCGAGAAGAATATCGACAGGGCTCCTTAACGACGTGATCGGGGACGCCGTTTCCGTGAATGAGCCTCCGGCGCATAACGGCAAGAAACTTAAGATATTTTACGCTACGCAGGTCTCTGCCAATCCGCCGGCATTCGTCATATTCGTCAACGATCCCAAGCTCATGCATTTCTCTTACAGGAGATACATCGAGAACCGTTTGCGTAAAGCGTTCGACTTCAGCGGAACGCCTATAAAAATAATTACACGCGCCCGTGAGGACGTCAAGTGAGGTAAATCCATATGAATTACTACGAAATCACCAATGAACAGAAAAAAGAACTTCTCAACGAACAGCTCGCACGTTACGAGAAATTCAAGGCGATGAATTTGAAGCTCGACATGAGTCGCGGTAAGCCCTGTAAAGAGCAACTCGATCTTTCTATGGGAATGTTGGACGTGCTCGATTCGTCTTCGTCGCTTCAAGGTAAACAGGACTATCGCAATTACGGTATTAACGACGGCATACCCGAGATCAAGGCTATATTCACGGAGTTACTCGGCATAACCGACGACGAGATCATCGTTTCCGGTAACGCCAGCCTAATTCTCATGTACGACACGATACAGCGCGCCATGCAATTCGGCGTTCTCGGCGGAGAGCCGTGGAACAAGCAGGGCAAGATCAAATGGCTTTGCCCCGTACCGGGATACGACAGGCACTTCGCCGTCACCGAGCTTTTCGGCATCGAGATGATCAACGTGCCTATGTCCGATGACGGTCCCGACATGGATATGGTGGAAGAGCTTGTCAAAGATCCGGCTGTCAAGGGTATCTGGTGCGTGCCGAAATACTCTAACCCCATGGGCATAATTTATTCCGACGAGGTCGTGAGAAGGTTTGCAAAGCTGAGACCCGCTGCCAAGGACTTCCGTATAATGTGGGATAACGCCTACATGGTACATGCGCTTTACGGGCAGGATAAGATGCTCGACATATTCGCGGAAGCCAAGAAGTACGGCAACGAGGATATAGTTTATATGTTCGGTTCCACTTCCAAAATCAGCTTTGCGGGAGCGGGCGTCGCGTTTATCGCGGGAAGCAAAGCCAATATGGACGCCCTCCGTAAGCTAATCAATATCCAATCCATAGGACCGGATAAGGTCTCGCAGTACGCGCACGCGCTGTTTTTCAAGAACGCCGACGGGATCTATGCCCAGATGGAAAAGCATGCGGCTATCCTTCGTCCGAAATTTGACGCCGTGCTCGAGATACTCGAAGAAGAACTCGGCGGCACCGGAATAGCGAGATGGAATAAGCCGCGCGGCGGATACTTTATTTCCTGCTTCCTTAAGGAGGGCACCGCGAAGCGCACGGTACAGCTTGCCAAAGAAGCAGGTGTCGTTTTCACCGGAGCGGGCGCCACGTATCCTTATAAGAAGGATCCTGCCGACAGTAACCTACGCATAGCGCCCACGCTTCCTCCGATCGACGAACTGCGTACGGCTATGCGTATATTCTGCTGTTGCGCCAAAATAGCGGCTCTCGAGAAATAAAGCTAAGATAATATATCGTCGCGCGCTCGCGCGCGTATGCACAGCCCGGCTTTTCAGTCGGGCTTTGTTGTTTATACGGCGCATAACGGCGATATATCCGGCATAGAATTTAACAAAAAACATGGAGGACGAATATGTCGGATTACAATATATATAAAGATATAGCTTCGCGTACCGGCGGAGACATCTATATCGGCGTGGTCGGACCCGTGAGAACGGGTAAGTCTACGTTTATCAAGCGCTTTATGGAAGAACTGGTGCTCGGCAATATCGAGGATCAGGCAAAGCGCGAAAGAGCGCGCGACGAGCTGCCGCAGTCTGCCGACGGCAGAACCGTGATGACAACGGAGCCTAAATTCGTGCCGAACGAAGCCGTTACGGTGAATGCCGACGACGTGGAAGCGAATATACGTCTCATAGATTGCGTGGGCTATCTCGTAGACGGTGCGATAGGGCATGAGGAAGGCGACAAACCGCGCATGGTCAATACGCCCTGGAGCGAGAAGCAAATGCCCTTCAAGGAAGCCGCGGAGCTGGGTACGGACAAAGTCATAAGAGAGCACTCCACGATAGGCGTGGTGGTGACTACCGACGGCAGCGTCACGGACATCCCGCGTACCAAGTACGTTGACGCGGAAGAGCGCGTGATCAAAGAGCTTAACGCCATAGGCAAGCCGTTCGTCGTGGTGCTCAATACCGCTACGCCGGCTTCCGCGGATACATTGAAGCTCGCCGACAGTATTTCCGAGAGATACGACGTCAAAGTAATGACAATGAATGTAGCTGAAGCTACAGCAGACGACTTTTCCGCGCTTCTTAACGGGATACTTATGGAATTCCCCGTCAAGACCGTGGCAGTGGACCTTCCCAAGTGGATGCGCGCGCTCGGCAAAGATCATCCCGCAATAAGCTGGTTGACCGCCAGGCTCCTGAGTCCCGAGAACGACGCGAGAAGAATGAAGGACTTCAAGGACATGAGTTCTTTATTCGCCGGATCGGATTATACCGAGGACGAACCGGATACAGTAGCGGATCCCGCTACCGGCATAATAACTCTTAAATTCCGCGCCAAAGAAGGACTTTTCTATAAAATCGTTTCGGAGCTTTGCGACGCAGACGTCGACGACGATTATAAACTCATGAGTTACGTCATCAAAGCGGGCAGGGCGTACAAGGAATACGAAAAGCTGCGCGTGGCGATGGAGGAAATGCAGGAGACGGGTTACGGAATAGTCATGCCGTCTATGGAAGAGATGACGTTGCGCGAACCCGAGCTTATGAAACGCGGGTCGCAGTTCGGTGTACGTCTCAAGGCGTCTGCTCCATCCATACATCTTATGCGTGTGGACGTTGAGACCGAAGTCAATCCTATCATCGGCAGCGAGCAGCAGAGCGAAGATCTCGTCAACTATCTCATGGGAGAATTCGAGAACAACAAGCAGGGGATATGGGAAACGAATATGTTCGGAAAGTCTCTGAGCAGTCTCGTCAAAGAGGATCTCAACGGCAAAATTTCCAATATGCCCCCGGACGCGCAACGTAAGTTAAGACGTACCGTCACCCGTATCGTCAACGAAGGCAAGGGCGGCGTACTCTGTATATTGCTGTGACCGAATACAGCGGCACTTGTAACGAAAAAGCGTTCCGTGATCATGCGGAACGCTTTTTTTTGATTGTATACGGATGTTTAATTTTTCGGCGAATAGTTGGGAGATTCTTTTGTTATCGAGATGTCGTGAGGATGGCTTTCGATAAGAGACGCGCTCGTTATCTTTATAAATTCGGAAGTGGTGCGCAGTTCTTCGATATTGGCTTTGCCGCAGTAGCCCATTCCCGAGCGGATACCGCCGACCATCTGGTATATGACGTCGGACAATACGCCTTTGTAAGGAACTCTGCCTTCCACGCCTTCGGGTACAAGTTTCTTGGCGTCTTCCTGGAAGTAGCGGTCTTTGCTTCCCGCTTCCATGGCGGCGAGCGATCCCATTCCGCGATAGACCTTGAAGCTTCTGCCCTGATATATTTCGAGCGCTCCGGGCGATTCCTTCGTGCCCGCGAGCAGACTGCCCATCATTATAGCGCTCGCGCCTGCGGCGATGCCTTTGATGATGTCGCCCGAATACTTTACGCCGCCGTCGCCGATAACGCGCTTGCCGTATTTATCCGCCATTTCGGCGCAGTCCATTATAGCGGTTATCTGAGGAACACCGATACCGGCTACTATTCTCGTGGTGCAGATGGAGCCGGGTCCGATACCAACTTTCACGACGTCCGCGCCCGCTTCGATGAGCGCTTTCGTAGCCGCCGCAGTAGCTACGTTGCCCGCGATGAGCTGTAGATCGGGGAATTTGGTCTTGATCTTCTTTACGGCGTCGAGAACGCCCTGATTGTGTCCGTGCGCCGTATCCACCGCCACGATGTCGACTTTTGCGTCCACGAGCGCCTGAACTCTGTCGAGAAAATTCGCTCCCACGCCGACTGCCGCTCCGACGAGGAGCCTGCCGTTCTTGTCTTTGGCAGCATTAGGATACTGTATGGATTTTTCGATGTCTTTGATCGTTATGAGACCTTTGAGATTGCCGTCTTTGTCTACGAGTGGAAGCTTCTCTATACGGTGCTTGCCGAGGATCGCCTGCGCTTCCTCGAGCGTGGTGCCCACCGGCGCGGTTACGAGGTGGTCCTTAGTCATCACGTTACCTATGGGTTGCTCGAAATTAGTCTCGAAACGAAGATCGCGGTTGGTTATTATACCTACGAGTTTGCCGCCTACGCAGATAGGTACTCCGCTTATGCGGTATTTACTCATGAGAGCGTTTGCGTCGGATATGAGGTGATCGGGAGAGAGGTAGAAGGGGTCGGTTATGACGCCGTGTTCGCTCCTTTTGACGCGGTCTACCTGCGCTGCCTGTTCCTCTATGGTAAGGTTTTTATGGATTATACCGAGTCCGCCTTCGCGCGCCATGGCGATAGCGAGGCCGTATTCGGTAACGGTGTCCATCGCTGCCGACATAAGCGGTATGTTAAGCGTAAGTGTGTCCGTCAGTTTGGTGGATAGATCGACGTCTTTGGGCAATACGTTTGAGTGCTGTGGTACCAACAGAACGTCGTCGAAGGTCAGACCTTCCGCAACAATTTTCGCCATATTATTCTCCTCATAAAAGTAAATTTAATCTATTATATAACGCGCCGTTTCGCTTGTCAACGCATTGACCGTAAAAGGTAAGAGTTTGAAAAGCATCGCATACGTATGCGTTTTTATACTCTCAAAGGCATACATGAGCCGAAATGGGTTGCACTCCCGTGCGCAATGTGATATACTTCAATACAACGTAACACCATATGCGCGTGCGCCCGCGAAAATCTTTTTGTATTCGGCGCGCTCGCAGGAGGAATATGCAGAAAGACATCAAAGCACTTCTGACCGAACTTACATTGGAAGAAAAAGCCGCGCTTTGTTCAGGTATAAGCAGTTGGGAAACCACTCCCGTCAAGAGGTTGAATATCCCGTCCGTATTCATGGCGGACGGTCCCCACGGCGTAAGGCGCGAACAGAAACAAACTTCTTTCGGCAACGTATTCATGCCTGCCATGCCGGCTACCTGTTTTCCGCCGGCAGTCACGCTCGCTTCTTCGTGGGATACCGAGCTGGTCAAAGAGGTAGGCAAGGCTTTGGGCGAAGAATCGCTCGATCACGAGGTTCAGATACTTCTGGGACCGGGAGTAAATATCAAAAGAAGCCCTTTATGCGGCAGAAATTTCGAGTATTTTTCGGAAGATCCGTATCTTGCCGGAGAGCTTGCGGTAGCGTATATAGACGGCGTGCAATCGACTGGAGTCGGCACTTCGCTTAAGCATTTCGCGGTCAACTCTCAGGAATTCAGACGCATGACTTCGTCGAGCGAGCTGGACGAAAGGGCAATGCGAGAGATATATCTTGCGGCGTTCGAGACGGCGGTCAAGCGTTCCCGTCCTTATACGGTGATGTGCTCGTACAACCGCGTCAACGGTACGTACGCAGCCGAGAACAAACATCTCCTCGACGAAATCCTGCGCAAGGAATGGGGATTCGACGGCGTAGTGGTTTCCGACTGGGGCGCGGTAGCGGACAGGGTGGAAGGCATACGTGCCGGTATGAATATCCAGATGCCTTCGGCTGACGGCATAACAGATAAGTGGATAGTAGAGGCGGTCAGGAAAGGCGAACTCGACGAGAGCAGATTGGACGAAATAGTCGGAGAGATACTCGGACTCATTTTGAAATGCACCGAGAACGCGACGTTGCACCATGGCTATAAAGCCGACTTTACGGCGCACAGGAAACTTGCGAGAAAGGCGGCTTCACACGGTGCGGTACTTCTCAAGAATGCGGATTCCGTACTGCCTCTCGACAAGAACGCCGATATTGCGGTAGTAGGCGCGCTTGCGAAGAATTTACGTACGCAAGGCAGCGGCAGCAGCCGTCTCAATCCGATCAAAGAGACGTCGTTTACCGATTATCTCGACGAGATAGGTAAAAAATACGCTTATGCCGAGGGTTACGATTGCGTGACCGACGACACCGACGACAGGATGATCTGCGAGGCGGGAGAGGCGGTCAAAGGTAAGGACGCTGTACTTCTCTTCATAGGTCTCACGGACGCTTTCGAGTCCGAAGCTTTTGACAGAAAGCATTTATCCATACCGGAATCGCACCTGAGAGTACTCGAAGAGGTGACGCGTTACAACAGGAACGTAATAGTCGTGCTGACCGGAGGATCGCCGAGTGCGATGCCTTATCTCGATAAAGTAAAAGCGGTGCTTAACGTTTACCTTACGGGAGAAGCGGGCGGCGAAGCCACTTACGACATATTATTCGGCGACGTCAACCCGTCCGGAAAACTTGCCGAAACCTTCCCGCTTACCCTTAGCGACAATCCCATGCACGAGTTCTACGAGAAGGAGAACGCAGAATACCGCGAGAGTATTTTCGTCGGATACCGGTATTACGATACCGCGCATAAAGAAGTGTTGTTCCCGTTCGGATACGGACTGTCGTATACCGAATTCAAGTATTCCGATCTCAAGCTCAGTGCGGATGCTATTGACGAAAACGACGTTTTGAAGGTATCGTTCAAGATAACCAACGTAGGCAAGGTCAAAGGCGCCGAGATAGCTCAGCTTTATGTTAAGGATACCGAAAGCACGCTTTTTGTTGCCGAAAAGGAGCTTAAAGGCTTTGTCAAGGCGGAGCTCGAACCCGGAGAAAGCAAGACGGTCACGCTTACGCTTGACAGGAGAAGCTTCGCGCATTACAACGTGCTCGCAAAGGACTGGCGCGTCGAGGAGGGCGAATTCGCCATTCTTGTCGGAGCGTCTTCGAGAGACATACGCCTGCGTGGCAAGGTATACGTTTCCGCCGAGGAGTGCGTCGTGCCCGACTATCGTGAGAGCGCGCCCGCGTATTACGATCTTGCTTCCGTAGTAAGATATCCCGAGAAGGACTATGAAGTTCTGCTCGGCAGGAAGGCGGAGAAATACGTGCAGCCGAAGCGCGGGGAATATACGATGCTCACTTGTATGGGGCAGCTCAACCACGGCGTGATCGCAAGACTCGTCAAATATCTCGGACACAAGTATTCCGTGGCGCTCCTGCCGAAGGATACTCCGTATTCTCAGATAAAGATGGTACGCGCCGGGGCTTTGGACATGCCGATACGCAATACCTATGCTATGAGCAGCGGAGCCGTCGATTATATGATGGCATGTGGATTGCTCGATCTCGTCAACGGGAAATTTTTCCGCGGTCTGTTCCGCTTGATCAAAGGCTATTTTAAGAAGACCGTTCATAAAAAAGACATATACGGAGGCTGAAATGCAAGAACTTGTCGCGGCGACCAATAATCCTCATAAGCTTACCGAATTCAGGAGCATACTCGGGGACATATTCGTCATCCGCTCTTTGAAGGATGAGGGCGTAGCCGTAGAAATCGACGAGGACGCCGATACATTTTACGGTAATGCTTATAAGAAAGCGAAGACCGTCTCGGATCTTACCGGTAAGCCGGCGCTTGCCGATGACTCCGGGCTTATGGTGGACGCTCTCGGAGGAGCGCCCGGGGTGTATTCGGCAAGATACGGCGGAGAAGACGGAAATTCCGAACTTAACCGCGCCAAACTCCTGAAAGAAATGGGAAACGCGGATAACAGGAAGGCAAGATTTATTTCCTGTATCGTGCTGTATTATCCCGACGGGAAGTCCGTATCCGCGGAGGGGCTTACCGAAGGAAGTATCCTTACCGAGGAGAGAGGAGATAACGGCTTCGGTTACGATTGTCTGTTCTATTCGGACGATCTCGGTATGAGTTTCGGGGAAGCAGATCCCGATATGAAAAACGAAGTCAGCCACCGCGGCAGGGCGCTCGGCGAACTTCTCAAGAAGCTCTGAATCATATAAAATAAATCTCGGCTCCCGGTTAAAGCGGGAGCCGTTTTCTATATGCGGAGGACGGGCACTACGATATTGCGATCTGCGATATATTCGATATGAAACTACTTTAATATCGGTTATTAAGCATACGGCGATATCGTAAAAGCGGCGAAGGCGATATGATCCAAGTAACGTATGCCCGACAATGCATACGGAAACGGATCGTCATAAAAGTAATTCAAACTTCCGTTTTGCCGGTAGAAGAAGCCGATAACGTCAAGTTAAAAACTAAAAAATTTTTTATCGCAAAACAGTTTACAAGCATAAAATAATATTGTATAATAACACAGCAATCGAAAGTTTGCGGGAGTGACTCAGTGGTAGAGTGTCACCTTGCCAAGGTGAAAGTCGCGGGTCCGAATCCCGTCTCCCGCTCCACAAAAAGTAACGGCAGCAGAAAAGCTGCCGTTACTTTTTGTGGAGCGGACGGGATAGCGCACCCGTTTCGTTCACGAAATCGGGTGCGCAAGTTCGCGCCACAAGCGCGAACCTGACGAGCTAAACGAAAAAGACATACAAGCAGAGAAGCATAAAACAAACGAAACCGCTTAAACAAGCACAGATGTGGGCGAGTGATCCCGTCTCCGAAAAGTCTATACAACAGCTTAACGGCTGTTGTTTTTTTGTGTGTAACGGGCGGGATAGCGCGCCCGTGCGCTTCAGCGCAAAGGGTGCGCAAGTTCGCGCCGTAAGGAGCGAACCTGACGAGCTAAACGTAAAGTAAATACAAGTATTGAAGCGTTAAACAAACGAAACCGCTCAGTTAAACCGCCAAAAATAGCGCACCCTGTATGCTGAAGCATAGGGTACACTTGCCCTTGAAGGTACACCATCAGGGGGCATTCGAAGTTTCAGTAGTACGTGGATGGGGTGAGTACCTATCACAAAGTCCGTGTAGAGGTAGGGGAATACGTTTTACTCATCAGTTTTTGACGGCAACGCCGTCAAAAATAGCGCACCCTGTATGCTGAAGCATAGGGTACACTTGCCCTTGAAGGTACACCATCAGGGGGCATTCGAAGTTTCAGTAGTACGTGGATGGGGTGAGTACCTATCACAAAGTCCGTGTAGAGGTAGGGGAATACGTTTTACTCATCAGTTTTTGACGGCAACGCCGTCAAAAATAGCGCACCCTGTATGCTGAAGCATAGGGTACGCTACCCCTGATGGGCACAAAAAATACCGTGTCGTGATGACACGGTATTTTTTGTGGTACACCATCAGGGACTCGAACCCTGGACACCCTGATTAAGAGTCAGGTGCTCTACCAACTGAGCTAATGGTGC
>CALVNM010000002.1 GCA_944349735.1 uncultured Clostridia bacterium
GCATCGTATTCCTCCGTAAATTGTCGTCAGTAAGAGTGTACCACAAACGGAGCTACAGAGGCAACCGATTTGAGGCGAATATCAGGTTTGCTGGAAGCGCGAAGCGGCCGTGTCGTCGTCCTTGTTCTCGTCGCTGACTCCCGCAAACTGCGCGTTGTAAAGCTCGTAATAGAAGCCTTTCTTCGCCATAAGCGTCTCGTGATTGCCCTGCTCCACGACGTCGCCGTGATTCATTACGAGTATGACCGCGGCGTGCTTGATCGTCGAAAGACGGTGCGCTATGACGAAGCTCGTCTTACCCTCCATCATCGCGAGCATCGCGCTCTGAATATATTTTTCCGTCCTCGTATCGACCGAGCTCGTCGCCTCGTCGAGAATTATGATACGCGGCTTTTTGAGTATGGCGCGCGCAATAGTAAGCAGCTGCCTTTGTCCCGCACTTATATTGGTAGCGCCTTCTTTGAGCACCGTATCGTAGCCGTGTTCCATCGTTACGATGAACTGATCGGCGTGCGCTTCTTTAGCCGCGGCTATTATCTCCTCACGCGTAGCGGCGGGATTGCCGTATGCTATATTGTCCGCAACCGTACCGTTGAAGAGCCAGGTGTCCTGCAAAACCATTCCGTACAGCGAGCGGAGATCCGCGCGCGAATATTCCTTGATGTCGACTCCGTCTATGAGTATCCTGCCCGAATCGGTCTCGTAGAAACGCATGAGGAGATTGACGAGCGTGGTTTTGCCCGCTCCCGTAGGTCCGACTATGGCGATGCTCTCGCCGGCGTTGACGTGGAGCGAAAGATCGGTGATGAGCGGTCTGTCTTTTACGTAGGAGAAAGCTACGTTCTCGATATCCACTCTGCCTTCGCAGTCCTCTACGGAGATCTTCTTCTCGCCGTCGGCGGTCATTTCTTCGAGGTCGAATACCTGGAAGACGCGTTCCGCCGCGGCTATCGAGGACTGTATCGTATTGGCTATGTTACTGATGTTTTCGATAGGCTGCGCGAACTGCCTCGTATAAGAAAGCAACGCCTGTATATCGCCTATAGTGACCATACCGCCGCCCGCGCGCAGTCCGCCGCCCACGCAGATACCGACGTAGCAAAGGTTGTCTATGAATTTGATACTCGGCAGGATTATGCCCGCGAGGAACTGCGACTTGCGCGTGGCGCGTTTCAACGCCTTGTTGATCTCCTCGTAGGTCATTATGCTTTCTTTCTCGTGATTATACAGCTTGACGACGTTATGTCCCGTGTACATCTCCTCGATATGCCCGTTAAGCACGCCTATCCGTTGCTGTTGTTTGGCAAATTCTTTCTGCGATTTCTTGACGATGACGCCCGAAACTATCAAAAGAAGGGGCAAACTGACGAGCGCTATGATGGACAGCAACCAGTCGATACGCACCATCATGATAAACACGCCCGCGACGGTCATAACGCCGGTGATAATCTGGTTGATACTGTCCTGAAGCGTCAGGGAGATCATCTCTATGTCGATCGTGAAACGGCTCAATACGTCGCCTATCGGAGTGGCGTCGAAATATGAAAGCGGAACTTTGTCAAGCTTGTTCTTGACGTCGTTACGCATCCTGCGTACCACGCGCTGAGACATGGAAGCCGCTATGAGTCCGCTCGTGAATTGGAACAAAGCGTTGAGAACGTAGAGACCTGCGCACGTCCAGAGAACGGGGGCAATGTAATTGTAAAGCTGACCGTTACCGTTAGGCGCTCTGTCGATGTCGATAAAGTATTCTATACTCTCGACGAGACAATTGGTAACCTTTTTCATAATATCGGGTACCCAAATCGCAAACCACGCGCCTATCGCCGCAATCAGGATCATAGCGATGAGCATGGGATATTGCGGCTTCAGATACTTGATAAGCCTTATCACCGTCGCCTTGAAGTTCTCCGCTTTGTCGACTTCCTTGATCTCGGGACCGCCGACGCCGAGCGCGCGACCGAGATCGAGCCCTGCGCTTTGTTGCCCTTCGTTTCTGGAGGCGGTATTCTGATTTTGCATTTCGTCGTAATCGCTCACAGTCCCAGTTCCTCCTCGCTCATTTGCGACAAAGCTATATCGCGGTACAGCTTGCAATTGCGGATAAGATACTCGTGAGTACCCTGTCCGACTATATGACCTGCGTCAAGCACGATGATGTTGTCCGCGTCCATAATCGTACCTATTCTCTGCGCGACTATGATGGTCGCGCTGTTCTGCGTTATGGATTTAAGCGCCTGACGGAGATTCTTGTCCGTACGGAAGTCAAGCGCGGAGAAGCTGTCGTCGAAAACAAGAAGCTCCGGCTTGCGTATGATCGCGCGCGCTATGGCGAGACGCTGTTTCTGCCCTCCGGAGAAGTTGCCGCCGCCCTGTTCCACACGGCTGTCGAGCGCGCCTTCTTTCTCTCTAACAAATGCGTCGCTCTGCGCTATACGGAGCGCTTCCCAGCATTCCTCGTCGGTAGCGTCGGGCTTTCCGTAAAGGAGATTATCCCTGATCGTACCGCTCATAAGCACGGAACGCTGCGGCACGAAGCCTATCTTATCGCGCAGCTCCGCCTGATTATAGTCGTTGACGTTGACTCCGTCGAAGAGTATTTCTCCTTCGTTCACTTCGTAGAAACGCGGGATCAGATTGATGACGGCGGATTTGCCGCTTCCGGTACCGCCCACTATGGCGGTCACTTTACCCTTCTCCGCTACGAAGTCAATATCGTTCAGAATGTATTGCTCCGCTTCGTCGGAGAATTTGAAGTTGACGTGCTTGAAGCGTATGGTGCCCACTTCCGTATAATTTCTGTCGGGGTTCTCGGGGTCCTTGATCTTATTCTCAGTATCGAGCACCTCGTTTATACGTAAAGCCGAAGCCGTGGCGCGCGGGAACATTATAAATACCGTGGCGAGCATGACGAGCGCGAGCATTATCTGCGTCATGTACTGTATGACAGCCATCATGTCGCCTACGTTGATGTTGTCGTTCAACGCTATCTGCTTACTGGCGCGCCATACGACGCCTACCATCGAGCAGTTCATGACGACGGCGATCAACGGAGCGAGCACGGCGCACCAACGGTTGACGACGATAGCCGTTTTGGTAAGGCTGTCGTTGACTTCGCTGAACCTCTTGTTCTCCGCTTCCTGTTTATTGAACGCGCGCACTACACGGATACCGGTAAGTCCTTCGCGCGTTATGAGCGTCAGTCTGTCGACCTTCTGCTGTATCAGCTGGAAGAGCGGGAATACCACTTTTGCCGCCACGAACGAGGCGATAACGAGTATCGGTATGTCGTAGAACAGCACCGACGTCATATAGAACGATTTTTCCGCCGACATTATGAAGCCGCCGATGAGCGTTATCGGGGCGATGAGTCCCGTCCTCAATATGAGAAGGAACACCTGCTGTATCTGGTTGACGTCGTTGGTGGAACGCGTTATGAGACTCGCCGTGGAGAAAGTATCGAATTCCGCAAGCGAGAAAGTCTCCACCTTTGAAAACACCTTGCTGCGGATAATAGCCGAGAAATTAGCCGCCATTTTGCTGCTGAAAAGAGCCGCGAGTATAGCGCATGAGCACGCCGCGAGAGTAAGGAGAAGCATGAGACCGCCGCGCTTCAAGATAAACCCCATGTCGTCGGTCTGCGTGGTCTCTCCGTCGGGGAGCATCATGTCTTTATATGTTTTGAATTCGACGAGCGCGATGCTGTATGAGGTTATTTCCCCTTTCTCAAGCGCGTCCTGCCTCGTACCGGTCGCGGAAAGCGTCAGATAGTTGCCGAGCTTGATCCAGAACTTCTTCCACTGCATGCCGAAAGACGCGGAGGACTTGAGATCCGTTACGTTTATGCGGTTACCGTTCTCGTCGTAAGCGTTACGCACGTAATCGTCCAGCTCTTTGAGGATGCGTTCGGGCTTTCTGTCGTTGAAAGTGAGAAGATGCGACAGGAGCATCATGTCGTTGTCTTCCGTGTAGTACAGTACTAGCCTGTTGACGCTTTCTCTGATCGTACGTACCTGATCGTCTGAAAAATCTCCCCTCTCGTAATATTTGTTGCCGTACACGAGCGCGTCCATAAGGATATCCGCATTGTATTCGTTGGCAAGCTCCTGCGCTCTCGCGTCGGTTATGCCGCGATAGGTCTCCACCCATTTGTCGCCTACGTATTTGTAAGCGTAGCCGAGTACGTTGTTACAGATTATGACCTCGTAGTCGGGCATCGGGTCGGGTCTTCCGGTAGCGCTTTCCTTAGCGGTAGACACTTCCTCTCCGTCGTCGTCGGAGTATATGTACACGAGTTTATCCGGTTCGAGCGCTCTTCCGTAGGCGTCGGTAGCAAGTCTGTTGCCGCCCTTGTCAAGCGGTATCGGCATCAGGTTGCCGTACTCGGAATGCTTCATACAACTTATGCACGCGGTAAGAATCTTGCGGTTGGACTCGTTGTCCATCGCGTCCTCGTCCACGCGGGGATCCTGATTGAGAAGATCGTTTACGCAAATGGTATTTCCGCTGCCGGAGTCGTTGATCTTGATCGAAGCGGGATTAGAGATAGCGCCCGTGGCGGGATCGTAATCGAAAACGAGCAGAACGTTGATGACTTCCGCCATTGCGATCCTGTCTTCGTCGGTAAAATAAGATTCGTTGAAATCGGGTTCCCAATCTTCCCATTGGGATTCCGGAACATTGGCGTCGCGCCATTCGAAAGCTTTGGTCTGATAAGGGGTAAGCCCGTCGAGGAAAGGCGTAAGCACCTTATCGAAAAGTTCCTGACTGTCTTTGACGGGAATATCTCTGAAAACGAAATCGATAATAGTATCGCCGCCCTCCTCGCGCTCGATCGCGTCCGCGAGATCGTGCGTGGAGAAGCCGTCCGCCATCTCGAATACGGGTATGGTGTCCTCGGAATAGCCTTTAAGTGTTTTTTCGGAATCGACGGTACTTAAATTGGAAGGCTTCGGCATTTCGAGATGCTCGTACAGCGGTTCGTAATCGATATAGATACCGTCGTCGATGATCTCGGACATTTTCTCGGGGAGATACAGTTCCGCGATTGCCTGTCCTGCGACAAGCACCACTATCAAAACGAACACCCAAGCCATAGGTTTCAGATTGCGGAACAGCCGAAACATCCCTACCTCTACCAAATATTGCTATAAAATAATATAGCATACCCGGCATACATAGTCAATAGCAAGCTTAAATTTATTTATATATAAATAAAGCGCGCTTGATGCGCGCATGCGATAAAGATGTGCTCTTTCAGCGTTTGGCTCCTCTCAGCCGCGCGAAAGCGCGGGCAAGGCACGCCTTTCCCATCTTGTATTCCACTATACTGCGCGCTTCGCGCAGTTTGCGTTCCTCTTCCGCTATTCTGTGCTTGACGCGGTTGATCTCGATCTCTTCAGGCCATTCCATGGTCTGACAAAGCACCACGGTCTTGTCTTTACGCACTTCCGCGAAGCCGTCGGTATTGACCGCTTCCTTCTCGCCGTCGGCAGTCTTGAAACGCATAATACCGGGGCGCAGTCCTATCACGAGCGGTGAGTGACCGGCGAGTATGCCTATCTGTCCCGCCGGCGTTTCCACCACCAACGATTCGGCTTCTCCCTCAAAGAACAGTTTCTCGGGCGTGACTATCTCGAGACGGAATGTCTTAGCCATTTTTCTTTCTGCTCCTTTCGATGATCTCGTCGAGTCCGCCCGCGAAGTAGAATAAACTTTCGTCTATGTCGTCGGTCTCGCCGTCGAGTATGCGCTCAACGCCGTCCACGGTCTCCTCCACGGGGACGTATTTGCCTTCCATATTCGTATATACCGAAGACACGAAGAACGGTTGAGAGAAGAAGCGAATTATCTTCCTCGCGCGGTAAACGGTTATCTTATCCTCTGCGGAAAGCTCTTCCATACCGAGTATCGCTATGATGTCCTGAAGCTCTTTATACCGCTGCAAAGTTTCCTGCGCTCTGCGCGCGACGCGGTAGTGCCTTTCCCCTACCACGTCGGGCGAAAGGATGCGCGACGAGGATTCGAGCGGGTCTATAGCGGGATAGATCCCCTGTTCCACGACTTTGCGGGAAAGCACCGTCGTCGCGTCGAGGTGGCTGAATATCGTTGCGGGCGCGGGGTCGGTAAGGTCGTCCGCGGGTACGTAAATAGCCTGGATAGACGTGATCGAAGCGCCGCGCGTAGCCGCAATGCGTTCTTCGAGCGCACCGAGTTCGGTAGCGAGCGTCGGTTGATAACCGACGGCGGACGGCATTCTTCCGAGAAGCGCGCTGACTTCGCTGCCCGCCTGAACATAGCGGAAGACGTTATCTATAAACAGCAACACGTCCTGCTTCTTGACGTCGCGGAAGTACTCCGCAAGCGTAAGCCCCGTAAACGCCGCGCGCATACGGGAGCCGGGCGGTTCGTTCATCTGACCGAATACGAGAGCCGTATTGTCGAGCGTACCGGCTTCGGTCATTTCGGTAAGCATGTCGTTACCTTCTCTGGAACGCTCGCCGACTCCGGTGAATATGGAATATCCTCCGTGTTCGGCGGCTATCGCGCGTATGAGTTCAAGTATGAGAACGGTCTTTCCTACTCCCGCGCCGCCGAAAAGTCCTATTTTACCGCCTTTGGTATAAGGCGTGAGGAGGTCTATGACTTTGATACCTGTCTCGAGAACTTCGGCTCTGCCCGAAAGCTCGCTGAAAGCCGGTGGCTTGGCATGTATCGGACGATAAGCGTCCGCATTGATCTCGCCTTTGTGATCGATAGGTTCGCCGAGAGCGTTGATGAGCCTGCCGAGCGTGCCTTCGCCGACGGGTACCGTTATCGGCGCCCCCGCTGCCACGGCCTTCATGCCGCGCGAAAGACCCTCGTTGGCGTGCATGGCTATCGTACGCACCACGCCATGTTCGAGGTAACCTTCCACTTCCAGAACTATCTGCTTTTCGTCATAACCGACCGTAAGCTTCTCGTACATCTTGGGAACGTAATCGTAGAACCTCACGTCCACGACGGGTCCTATTACCTGAACTACGGTACCGGTGTTTTTCGTTGATTCCATATCTGACCTCTCAGTCCGTTCTCGCGGAACTTATCTCCGCGATCTCCGTTGTGATAGCCGCCTGGCGCGCCCTGTGGAAATCGAGCTCGAGTTTTCCGAGCATTTCCTCGGCGTTGTCCGAAGCCTGTTTCATTGCAGCCATGCGCTCGTTATGCTCGCACCGCACCGATTGGATCAGCGCGCTGTAAATAATACCCAGGATACACTGCGGCACGAGAATATCGAATACCTCCTCGGTGGACGGTTCGAATTCAAGCGCCTCGGTGTAAGAGGATTCGAGTTCCACGTTATCGAATTCAGCAGGGTCTGCCGGAAGCGTCTTGAGTTCAACCGCCTTGTCTCCTTTCGGCGTGTGGCGCGTATAGATGATCTTGAGGGAGTCGATCTCGCCCTCGTCGTATGCCTCAACCAGATACATCATTATGCGTCTGGCGTCGGAGAGCGAAGGGTCCTGCGCGCAATACAGGAATTGAGCGTCGGTGCGTATCCCGCGGCATTGGAAAAAATCCCTCGCCATGAATCCTATCGTATAGATCTTTGCGGGCTTTTCCTCGTTTATCCTTTCGAGCGCGAATTCGAGTACACGGTGATTGTAATCGCCCGCCATACCGTTGTCCGAAGCGATCACGAGAAAAGCCGCGCGTTTGTCCCCGCGCGAAACGGCATACGGATGCGTGAGATTCTCGGTATGCGTGATGATGTCTTTCAAAGTTGACAGCACGCGGTCGAAATATCTCGCGTTAAGTTCGTATTTTTCGTTGGCTTTGCGCATCTTGGCGGCGCTTATCAGTTGCATCGCCTTGGTGATCTTGCCCGTTTCGCGTACGCTTTGGATACGCTTTTTTATATCGTGCAGATTCTGCATACCGCTCTATTGCTCCGCATGACGTTCCGTAAACTCTTTGACGAAAGCTTCTATCACTTCGTTGAAGCGTATTTCTTCTCTGTGATCGAGCGCGCCTCTGTCCGAAAGAGATCTCAGCAGCGCCGGTTGCTTCTCCTCGAAATGATCGTAAAGTTCGCGCAGGAAAGCACCGACGCAGCGTAGCGGTATTTCCTTCAGGAATCCATTGGAGACAGCGTAAAGGCTTACGGCTTCTTTGAGGAAAGACATCGGTTCGCCTTCGTTCTGTTTGAGAGCCTCGACCGTTTTTGCTCCGCTGTCGAGTACGGCTTTGGTGGAATCGCCGAGCGACGAGCCGAACTGCGCGAACACTTCCAGCTCGCGGTAATGGGCTATGTCGAGCCTCAGCGAAGAGCTTACTTTACGTATGAACGGACGCTGAGCCTGTCCGCCCACGCGGCTTACCGAAAGTCCGACGTTTATCGCCGGGCGTACGCCCGAATGGAAAAGCTCGCTTTCAAGATATATCTGTCCGTCCGTTATGCTTATAACGTTAGTAGGAATATAAGCGGAAATGTCCCCCGCAAGCGTTTCGATTATCGGAAGCGCGGTGACGGAGCCGCCGCCCATTTCGTCCGAAAGTTTAGCCGCTCTCTCGAGAAGGCGCGAATGGATGTAGAATACGTCTCCGGGATAAGCCTCGCGCCCTGCGGGACGTCTCAGCAGAAGCGATATTGCTCTATAAGCCACCGCATGTTTTGACAAATCGTCGTATACGATCAGAACGTCCTTGCCGTCGTACATGAATTGCTCGGCTATAGCGGCTCCGGTATACGGCGCGATATACTGAAGAGGCGCCGAATCGTCCGCCGTCGTCAGCACTACGGTGGTGTACTCCATCGCTCCGTGCTTTTTGAGGGTACTGATAAGTTTACCTACGCCCGCTGCGCGCTGTCCTATCGCGACATATACGCAATAGACGTTCTTTCCTTTCTGGTTGATGATCGCGTCGGTAGCTATGGAAGTTTTACCTGTCTGCCTGTCGCCGATTATCAGCTCGCGCTGCCCTTTGCCTATAGGGATCATCGAGTCTATGGCGAGGATACCGGTTTCGAGAGGTTCCGATACCTTCTGCCTGTCTATGATCTGAGGTGCAGGACTTTCTATGCAACGCGTTTCGTCTCCCGAAATGCGCTTACCGCCGTCGAGCGGCATTCCTAAAGGGTTCACGACTCTGCCGAGAAGCTCTTCACCTACAGGGACCTCTATTATCTTCCCTGTAGTATATACGTAATCGCCGTATTCCGCAGAATCGGCGTCGCTGAGTACGATAGCGCCGACGGTGTCCTTCTCCAGGTTCATCGCAAGCGCGAAACCGCCCGTACCCACGAGCAGCAGTTCGCCGTACCGACAGTTATTGAGACCCTCCACTTTTATGACGCCGTCCGCCGCGCTTATGACTTTGCCGCAATGCTCGAAGTCGGGCTTATGGTCGATCATTTCGGATAACTTACTCTTAAGAAGATCCGGAATGTCCTTGACCGAAACGCCGTCTTTGTGCGAATGGAGTATCTTTTCGCTGTTTTTCCTTATACGTCTCAGTTCGGAAGCCACCGACGCGTCGTAAACGTCCTCTCCGTCCACTATCATCACTCCGCCGACTATGGCGTCGATGACGTAACGGAAACGCAATTCTTCAGACTTGTCCGCTTCCCGCAATCCCTTCTCGAGACGTTGTTTCTGCGCCGAAGTAAGCGGCACAGAAGATTTGATGATTATTTCCCGCATACCGCCTGCTTATTTCTTCTTCTTTTTTTCGGGAGCCGCAGCCTTAGTCGTGTCTGAATCGGCGTCGCCGGCGTGGACAGCGCGGAATTGCTCGATAAGCGGCGCTATGACCGCTTCGTTATCATCCGCGTTAACCTCACGTTCAAGTATCTTGGACGACATCGTAAGAGCAAGCGAAGTAACTTCGCGGCTTAGCGCCGCGCGTTCGCGCACTTCTTTCGCCGCCATATCCGCTTCCGCGCGCGCAACAATGTCTTTTGCGTCTTTACGGGCATTCTCAAGGATAGCGTCGGCTTCCTTGACCGCGTTGGCGTTGGCGTCGTCCTCTATTCTCGCGGCTTTGACTTCGGCCTCGCGGATCTTGTCTTCCGCTTCGGCTTTCATCTTCTCAGCCTCTTCCTTCTTCCTTGCGTAATCCGCTTCCTCGTCGGCATATCCCTGCGCGCGCTTATCCATGAACTTCTTGATCGGTTTATACAGCAAAAAGCGCACAGCAACTATCAGTATGATGAAGTTGAAGATATGGAGAAGGATCTCGATCACGTTCAATCCGAGCGGCATATCCGCCGCCGACATTATCACGTTCATAAGCTCCTACCTACATCGTCATGATAAGGATCGCCACGAGCAATCCGTAAATAGCCAGAGTTTCGCAGAATGCCAGACCTAAGATCAATGTGGATCTGATCTTATTATCGGCTTCGGGCTGACGAGCTATGCCATCGAGAGCCTTACTGATGGACAGTCCCATGCCGAGAGCTGCGCCGAGGCCGGTAAGACCTATCGCGAGGGCAGCGCCCAAAGAGGAAAGTTCGCCTGCAAGAAGCATCAAGTTCATATCACACCTCCGTGTAACGTAAGGATTTCTATTCTACAGCCTCACCTATGAATATGGCGGACAACGTAGCGAAAAGGAAGGACTGTATCAGCGCGTGGAATATCGTCGTGATGACCGAGACGGCGGCAGGAACGACGAAACTCAGGTATATCACGCTGTATACAAGCTCGACGATTATGAAGCCGCTCATTATGGCTCCGAAGAGACGGAAAGAGAGCGACAGCGGCACGGCGAGATCCGTTATGATATTTATCGGGTTACCGAGGTAGCGTTTGGCTCTGCCGAACAGCCCATTTTCGCGCAGACCGCAGTAATTGATGACGAAGAACGTGGAAAGACCGAAAGCAAGGCAGGTATTGATGCTTGCGAAAGCCGGACGTATACCGAGAAGCTCCATAAGCGTGGTCAGGCAGATGAATATCGCGGCTGTGGCGATATACGGACCGACGAAACTCGCCTGCCGCTTAAGGGGCGAAGCGGTCTTGTCGAAATACCCTACCAGTCCTTCGAGCAGTAGCTGAAGGCCTTTAGGCTGCTTCTTGAAACGCGGGATAACGAATATCCTTATAATGACGCAGGCGATAACGATGATCGCCGTTCCGAGAAAAGCCGAATACAACGAGGGATTGACTTTGAGACCGAAAAAGTCGACGAGTTCGGGATCGATGGCTTCCTGAACGGCTTCGCTCATACCGCCGCCGAAAGCCTCTTTATAACTTTCCGCGAAAAAATCCGTAAAGGCGCTTGCCAGCATTGTAAGCATTGCATACCCTCCTTACTGACGCAGAAGTGACGGAGCGGACACTTTAATAGGTATCCTATTATATAACGTCCCATTATAATACACCCTTTTTCACGATAAATCAAGCATTTTCGAGATAAGGCGCGACGAAGGCGCGTGAGCGCGACAAAATCACGAAAACGGACTGAAAACGCGCATTATATCGCAAAAACAGCAAATTATAAGTAAAAAAATGCGCCGCGGCAAATGCCGCGGCGACATAAATTTAGTAAAGAATATTTTTGCAAAAAATTATTCTTTGATAACGGAATGCTCCCAGCAATCGGGCGCACGGTATCCCATAAGTTCTACTACGGTAGCCGCAACGTTGGCAAGTCCGATACTTCCTTCTTCCTCGAGCGCCTTGACGGAAGAATTATAAATAATAAAAGGCACGGGGTTCAGACTGTGCGCGGTACGCACCGCGAGAGCGCCTTTTTTATTTTTCTCCAGCATCTGATCGGCGTTTCCGTGGTCGGCGGTTATCACGAGTACGGAATCGGTCTCGTCGATAACGGGAAGTATGCGTTGGATACCGAGATCCACAGCTTCAACGCCTATCACCGTAGCGTCCATATTGCCGGTATGTCCTACCATGTCGCCGTTGGGGTAATTGAGACGTATGAATCCGTATTTACGGGAACGTATCGCCTCTATGACCTTATCGGTTATCTCTGCCGATTTCATCCAGGGACGCTCGTCGAAAGACACTTTATCGGAAGGTATCTCCTCGAAGGTTTCCAGCTTCTCGCTGAATTTCTCGCTGCGGTTGCCGTTCCAAAAATAGGTGACGTGACCGTATTTCTGCGTTTCGGACACCGCGTATTGCGCGACGCCCTTCTCGACGAGGAATTCGCTCAGAGTGTGTTTGATGCAGGGCGGCTCCACCAAAAATCTCTTGGGAAGCGCGAGATCTCCGTCATACTGAAGCATTCCCGCATAGAGAACGTCCGGAACTCTGCCGCGGTCGAAAGCGGAGAAATCCTTGTCGTCGAACGCTTCGCTTATCTCTATCGCGCGGTCGCCGCGGAAATTGAAAAGGATAACGGAATCGCCGTCCTCTATCGTACCTACGGGTTTGCCGTTCTCGGTGATAACGAAAGGAGGAAGATCCTGGTCGATAACGCCTTCGTTCTCTTTGCGGTAGGTCTCTATGGCTTCGGTTGCGGAAGCGAATCCCCTGCCCTCTCCGTGGACGTGGACGTCGTAACCCTTCTTAACCATATCCCAGTTGGCGCGATAGCGATCCATGGTTATCTTCATTCTTCCGCCGCCGGAAGCGATCCTTCCGTCGAAGCCCGCGGCGTTGAGCTCCGCGAGTTTCGCTTCGAGCTCGTCAACGTATACGAGCGCCGAAGTGGCGGGAACGTCCCTTCCGTCGAGAAGGATATGCACGCGCGCTTTTTTGATGCCCTGCGCTTTACACGCTTCGAGCATACTGAGAAGGTGCGAGATGTTGGAGTGTACGTTGCCGTCCGACAAAAGCCCTATGAAGTGCATCGTGGAAGATTTTTTAAGACAATTCTCCTTGAGTTCCGTCCACGCTTTAGAAGCGTATATCGCCCCTGAAGAGATGCTTTCGTTGACGAGCTTTGCGCCCTGCGAATATATCTGACCGCAACCGAGCGCGTTATGTCCCACCTCGGAATTTCCCATATCGTCGTCGGAGGGAAGTCCCACCGCAGTGCCGTGCGCCTTGAGATAGGTATGCGGACAGGTTGCGAGCAGCTTGTCTATGGCAGGCGTGCGCGCTTCGGATACGGCGTCGCCTATTCCGTCTGCGGATCTGCCGACGCCGTCCATAACTATCAAAACAACCTGTTTATCGCTCATAATTCTCAGTAATTGACGACTTTTGCGAAGTCCTCGGCTTTAAGAGAAGCGCCGCCGATAAGTCCGCCGTCGATCTCGGGCATAGCCATAAGCTCGGAAGCGTTCTTAGGATTCATGCTGCCGCCGTACTGGATGCGCATAGCGCCTGCAGCGGTTCTGCCGTACAGTTTGCGGATAGCTTTACGTATAACCGCGATGGTATTGTTGGCGTCCTCCGCGGTAGCGGTCTTGCCGGTGCCTATAGCCCATACGGGTTCGTATGCGACGACGATGCTCTTAAGAGCGATCTTCTCGAGTCCTTCGAATGCGCCGTTGATCTGTCTCGTGACCACTTCGTTGGTCTTGCCGGCTTCGCGCTCTTCGAGCGTTTCGCCTACGCAAACGATGGCTTTAAGTCCCGCGCCTACTGCTGCTTTGACTCTGGCGTTGACGGAAGCGTCGGTCTCGCCGAAGTACTGTCTTCTCTCACTGTGTCCGATGATGACGTATTCGACTTTGAGTTCCTTGAGCATTTCGGCGGAAATCTCACCGGTGAACGCGCCTTTGGGCGCCCAGTGTACGTTCTGCGCTCCGAGTTTGATTTTGGTGCCGCGTATGGCTTTACGTGCGGTGTCTATATCGGTGAAAGGTACGCAAACCACTACTTCGCATTTAGCGTCTTTGACGAGAGGAGCAAGCTCGGTAAGTAATGCTTTGGTGCCTGCGTTGGTGTTGTTCATTTTCCAGTTGCCTGCAATGATAGGTCTTTTCATTTCGATTTCTCCTTTTATAAAAATATGTAGAGCGCCGCGTACGGCGCGCCGACCGTTTGTATCACAGCCGTCCGCGCCTTATACGGCGCGGAACGGTATTGTCTGAGAATTTGAGCCGTATGATCTGTATTATTTGTTGTCGAGACAAGCCACTCCGGGAAGTTCGAGTCCTTCGAGGAACTCGAGAGAAGCGCCGCCGCCCGTCGAAATATGGGTCATCTTATCGGCAAATCCGAGCTGTTTGACGGCAGCCGCGGAATCTCCTCCGCCGATTATCGTGGTGGCGTCGGTCTCGGCGAGCGCTTTCGCTACCGCTATGGTGCCTGCCGCAAGCGTGGGGTTCTCGAACACGCCCATAGGTCCGTTCCAGATAACGGTCTTAGCGTTCTTCACCGCGTCTGCGTATATCTCGCGGGTCTTGCTGCCGATGTCGAGTCCCATCATATCGTCGGGAATGGCGTCGGAAGCGTATTCCTTGACTTCCACCGCGCCGTCGATGGGATCGGGGAATGCCTTGGCTACTACGGTATCGACGGGAAGGAGCATATTGACGCCTTTTGCCGCCGCTTTGTCGATGAGTTCTTTCGCAAGATCCACTTTGTCAAGCTCGCAGAGGCTGGTGCCCACGCCGTAGCCTTTCGCTTTGAAGAAGGTGTACGCCATAGCGCCGCCGATAATGAGAGTATCGACCTTCTCGATGAGATTATTGATAACGCCGATCTTGTCGGAAACTTTCGCTCCGCCGAGGATAGCGACGAAAGGACGAACGGGATTCTCGAGAGCGCCGCCCATGACGTCGAGTTCCTTGCCGATCAGGAAACCGGCTACCGCTGCTTCGCAGAGGCCGTATTGCGCTATACCGGCAGTCGAAGCATGCGCGCGGTGAGCGGTACCGAACGCGTCGTTAACGTAAATATCGCAGAAACGCGCGAGCGCTTTGCAGAAGTTCTCGTCGTTCTTGGTCTCCTCTTCGTGGAAGCGGAGGTTCTCGAGAAGCACGACTTCGCCGTCTTTGCAAGCGGCTACCGCGGCTTCGGCGGCGGGTCCTATCACGTCGGAAGCGAAAGTGACTTTGCCGTCGAGAAGCTCGTTGAGACGTGCCGCAACGGGCTTGAGGGAGCACTTCTTGAGAGTGAGAGCGACGAGTTCATCGCGGGTCTTGCCCTCGTCCTCGGGTTTGATTTTCTTGATTTTTTCGTTGAAGATATTATAAGGTCTGCCCAGATGAGAGCAAAGAATTACCTTCGCGCCCTGCTCCATGAGATATTTGATGGTGGGAAGCGCGCCGTTGATACGGTTCTCGTCGGTGATGACTCCGCCCTTCATGGGGACGTTGAGATCCACGCGGACAAGGCATTTCTTACCTTTTACGTTTACGTCTAAAATGGTTTTTTTGTTCATAGTAGTCTCCTGACAAAAAATTATTTCCGTGAGATATTATATCACCGAGAAAAAAAGACGGCAATAATATTCTAATAAAAAATTATAAATTTTCTTAAAGATATTTCGCAATTTCTATAAAATCAGACCATACTCTCCGAATAAAGTCGGCTGAAGGCTTCCGCGACCTTCAGGATGTCATCCGCGCAGGAAGCGGCGAAGGCTCTGAGCTTGAGATCTTTGCCGCCGCGCAAGCCGTACGCGTAAGCGGCGATATGCTTTTTCATGCAATTAACGGCGACTTTTTCGGGCATAACGGCGGAAATTATCGAAAAATGCTCCGCGATCAACGCGCCCCTGTCTATATCCGGATATTCTCCTCGGAGTTCGGAAAATATATATGGTCTTCCCATAGCGGCGCGCGCCACGGCGACGCCGTCCGCGCCGGTTTCCTCGAGTGTGCGCAGGTAAGAATCCCGATCCGTCACGTCGCCGTTGGCGATAACGGGTATCGAAACGCTCTCTTTCACCTTTTTGATTATCTCTCTGTCCGACTTCCCCGAATAGAACATGTCGCGCGTTCTGCCGTGAACGGTGACGGCGGAGGCTCCCGCCGATTCTATGACTGCGGCTATCTCGGGCGCGTTGCGCTCGCAGGAGGTAAAGCCCGCGCGTATTTTCGCGGTTACCGGTCTTTTGTCCGCGCTTTCCACCGCCGCGCAGACAACTTCTTTGAGCCTGACCGGGTCCCGCATGAGCGCGGAACCTTCTCCGTTACGCACTATCTTAGGCACAGGACAGCCGAAGTTAAGGTCGATAAGCGCGAATTTAGCTATCGCGGGGTGCTTTACCGCTTTGGCTATAAATTCCGGTTCGCTTCCGAAAAGCTGTACGGCGAGTATTTTTTCGCGCGGATCCGTGGCAAGGAGAGCTTCGGTATTGTCGCTGCCGTACACCAATCCTTTGGCGGAAATCATCTCGGTATGCGCAAGCGACGCGCCGTAACGGTACGCCAGCACTCTCTGCCCGACGTCGCTGTATCCCGCTACCGCGGGCATCACGAGATCGCCGTCGAGAATAATATTTCCAATTTTGATACCGCGCCCTTCCGACATAACGACGTCATTCCTCGGCTTTCGCTTCCCGATAATACTTTTCCATCGCGTCGATATTCCCGGGAACGAGGTCTATTCCGTTCTCCGCGCATTTTTTCTCGACATAAAGAAACCTTTTCACGAATCTGTTGGTGGTGCCGTTGAGCGCGGTTTCCGGATCTATATCGTGCATCCTGAGCGTATTGACAACCGCAAACAGCATGTCTCCGCCCTCTTTCTCACGTTCCTCGGGAGACGATGCACGATCGAATTCTTCCGCTTCTTCGTATATCTTCGCGGCGGCGTCCTTAGGAGACGCGAAATCGAATCCCGTTTTCTTGATGATCTTCTGCACCTTGTACGCTCTCATCAGCGCCCCGAACGTGACCGGCACCGAATCTATCTTGTCTTTTATACTGTGATAGCCTTTTTCGACGGCTTTGGCTTGCTCCCAGTTTTTGAGCGCCTCTGCGGCGTCGTCGGCTTTCTTGTCTCCGAATATATGAGTGTGCCTGAAAACCAGTTTGCGGCACAGGTTGTTGACGAGATCGTTAGCGGTGAATAAACCCTCTTCCTCCGCGATGGACGCGTGGAAAAGTCCCTGCAGCATGACGTCGCCGCTCTCTTCCACCATTTTTTCGCGGTCCTTGAGATCGACGGCTTCGGCAAGTTCGTAAGCTTCCTCTATCGCGCAGCTGCGTATGCTTTCGTGAGTCTGCGCTCTGTCCCAGGGACATCCGTCGGGATCGCGGAGCCTTGCGATTATCTCGAGAAGGTCGCCGTATGTGAAATAATCTCTCGCGGTGAAATCCGCGCATTTGACTATGAGACGGGGAGCGTATTCCAGATTTTCCGCCGCTTTTTCTTCGCTTTCTCCGCGGTCGTTCATTATAACTATCACAGCGTTCGGACCGAAGTTGGACAGTATTTTGGCTTTTACCGCCGGAAAAAGCTCTTCGGTGATACCGTCGATTATAATCGGAATATTACATTCGAAATTGCGTATCTTGCGCTCGGTAAAGTCCGATGCGGTAAAATATGTAAAGGAATTCATGCTGCCTCCGGCGCGGAAATTTATTCCGCGCGTTTTATTTTCAATTTTTCGCTGAGCGCCGCCAGTTTGGTGCCGAGCGGCAAACTCAGAAGCTCGCTTTTACGGAACACGGGGATCACGAATAAAGCGGCGAGATACACGACTCCGGCAAGTGCTGCTACGACAAGCGTAAGGATACGCGAGTCTCCGTAAACCGCGGCAAGCGGAACGGGCAGGCATATTATAACACCGCTTAAGAGGATTACGCCACTGTTTTTGAGCATATCCGGGTTTTTGCCGGTGAGTCTTGTAAGCGACGCGGCGTTAAGGACGGCAGCTGCCGTAAAAGCCGCAAGAGAAGCTATCGCCACGCCTTCTATACCTACGGTGAAAAGCAATACCACGTCCGCCGCGACTTTGACCGCTCCGCCTATAGCGAGATTTATTATCGGGGTACGTGTATCTCCCAAGCCCTGTTGCACCGACACGCAAATCTGCATGACGGCAAGCGACACCACGGTGAGCGCGCTTATACGGAGAAGCGACGCGGCTTCCGCAAGCTCCGCTTCCGAGAGCGCGGGATAAAGCACGCCCAGCACCTCCGTCGGCGCAACGAGGAAAAGCGCGGCGAAAGGCACTCCTATCGCTACGGATACTTTTACGGCGGTGGCGAGCTTAAGGCGTATGGCGTAAATATCGTGTTCCGTCTTGTTTTTGGCAAGATGCGGCACCACCGCCACACCTACGGCGAGAGCGAACGTGACGGGGAGATTTATGAGCGTATTCACCGGACCGGACAGCAGACCGTAGCTTGCCGTAGCCGCCGACGTGCCTAAGACGGGCGAAAGAATATTCACCACGAGGAAAGAATCCACGAACTGCGTGAGCGGAAATATCATACTGCCCACCGTTATCGGCATAGATATACGCAATATGGCTTTGTATTCTTCTTTTGCCGCTCTGTAATTCAATTTCAGTTTCAGAGGCGGGTTGTCGCGTCTGTACATAAGGTAGAGTATGAGCAGCGTGATACCTTCCGCCGCGCTTACTCCTATAAGCGCCCCCGCCACGGCGAAGGCTATCCCGTAACCTTTCAGAAAATACGCAAGCAGAAGTCCCACCGCCAGCTTGACCGCGGCTTCCGAGATCTGCGAAAGCGCGCTCGGGCGCATATCGGCTTTGCCCTGGAACCAACCTTTGAATACCGCGATACCCGAAACAAAAAATATCGAAGGCGCTATGGCGATATATCCCCACTTCGTGTCCGCCGAGCCTTGGAGTTCGCCGAGCACGCCCGAAAAAAGCACCAACGCCGAAGAAAGCGCGATACCGGCTATCAATAAAGCCGCCAGAGCGGAACGCACGAGCTTACGAGCTTCCTCGGTCTTACCTTCACTTGTAGCTGAAGCTACCAAAACTGAGACGGCTAACGGCAACGCCCCGCTCGACGAAGTCAAGATGAGCGAATATACCGGATAAATAAGCTGATAAACGCCCATACCTTCCGCGCCGAGTATGTTGGTAAGCGGAATACGGTAACACGCGCCCAAAACTTTGGCGAGCACCGTGGCGAGCATTATAAGAGTTGCACCCCTCAGGAAGGAGCGCGTTTCCCTTTTCTCTTTCACCTTTATACTCTCGAAGCAAAGAACGCTGCCGCCGTTTCTGCGGTCTTTGCGGCAAGCTCGCTTGCGGGTTTAGAGGAGAGGATCACTACGCCGCCCATGACATCGCCGCCGCTGATTATCGGAGCGACTACCGCGGAACGGTATTCCGCTTTGCCCGCAAATACATCGTCCGCTCCCGTGAATTCCGTTCGTCTCCTTCCTTCGTAAGCGGACAACAATTTGTCGGAAACGGGATCGCCTATGCGAATACCTTTGATGTCACCGCTGACGGCGACCACTTTGTCGTTGTCCGTTATCACGGCGGTAAGTCCAGTCGCTCCGTATACGCTCGAAGCGTAATCGTGTCTGAAATCGGCAAGCTCTTCCATCGCGGAATACTTTTTCAATACGAGCGCGTTGTCGTCGGTTGTAAAAACTTCGAGTTCTTCGCCCTCGCGTATCCTCATGGTACGCCTCAATTCTTTAGGTATGACGACTCTTCCGAGCTCGTCCATTCTTCTCACAATTCCTGTAGCACGCATAATCGTTTCTCCTTACGATAGCGTGTGCAAATTAAGGGAAAAAATTTCATAAATATATGTTATAATTTAATTGCCGTATACGGCTACAAGGAGGCACACATGCAGATAAAGTTTTTAGGAGCGGCAAGAGAGGTGACCGGCAGTTGTTATCTCGTGACCGTGGGCGGCAAAAACATACTTATCGACTGCGGCATGGAGCAAGGACCGGACATATACGAATCCCAGGGATTGCCCGTAGCGCCCTCGGCGATTGACGCGGTTCTGCTCACACACGCGCATATCGACCACTCGGGAAGACTGCCTTTGCTTTATAAAAACGGGTACCGCAACAAAATTTTCTTGACGTGCGCATCGCGCGATCTTTGTAGACTAATGCTTATGGATTCCGCTCACATACAGGAGCAGGATGCGAAGTGGCGCAACCGTAAAGCCAAACGCGGCGCATATACCGCATACACTCCGTTATACGATTCGGAGGACGCCGAAAAGACGCTCGGACTGATACGTGGGATAGACTACGACGACGAAGTGGACGTTACCGACGGTATCAAGGCTAGATTCATAGACGCGGGACACCTGCTCGGCTCGTCGTACGTAGAGCTCAGGCTTACCGAAAACGGCGTTACGAAAACGGTACTGTTTTCGGGCGACATCGGTAACGTGCACAAACCGATAATACGCGATCCGTCCGTCGTTACGAAAGCCGATTACGTGATAATGGAAAGTACTTACGGCGACCGGTCTCACGGCGACGATCCCGATTACGCGAAACATCTTGCGGAAATCATCGAGCGCACATTCAAGCGCGGCGGCAACGTGGTGATACCTACGTTCGCGGTGGGCAGGATGCAGGAAATGCTGTATTTTCTGCGCGAAGTGAAGCGCGGTAAAATGGTAAAGGATTTCCCCGACTTCGAAGTATACGTCGACTCGCCGCTCGCGATAGAGGCTACCGGAGTGTATTCACGCAACGTAGCCGAATACTGCGACGACGAAACGCGCGCGCTTATCGACAAAGGGATAAATCCGATAGGCTTCGAGGGATTGAAGCTGTCGGTAACGAGCGAAGATTCCAAAGCGATCAACTACGATCCCACGCCGAAAGTGATCTTATCCGCTTCGGGAATGTGCGAAGCGGGCAGAGTGCGGCATCATCTCAAGCACAATCTGTGGCGTCCCGAAAGCACCATCGTGTTCGTGGGCTATCAGGTGCAGGGCACGCTCGGCAGGTCGCTTCTCGACGGTGCGAAAGCGGTAAAGCTTTTCAACGAAGCGGTGAAAGTGCGCGCGGAGATAGTGTCTTTGCAGGGCACGAGCTCTCACGCCGACAGAGAGGCGCTCATGGAATGGGTACACAATATTTCGCCGGCGCCGCAGAGAGTATTCGTCACTCACGGTGAGGACGAAGTGGCGTCGGGCTTTGCCGACGCATTATACCGTGCCTACGGACTGCGCGCGTTGGCTCCTTATCCCGGAAGCGCGTACGACCTGATCGCGGACGAATGCGTGGAAAGCGGCAACACGAAGAAGAAAGCCCCGTCCGCGAATAAGTCGCGCAAAGTGTCCCCCGTTTACAAAGCTCTGCAAGCAGCGCTCGACGAACTCGAACTTGCTGTCGCCGCAGCCGAAGGATATTCCAACCACGATCTCAAGGAAGCCACTAAAGCCATACGCAATATAACCGCCCGCTTACGTTGAAGCGTGGGAAGGGGTGATCATGAAAATACTTTTTATAAACGGGAGTCCCAAAGGAGACCGCAGCGTTACTCTTTGTACCGCCAGGCATCTCGAGAAGCGTTACCCTGCTCACGAATATTCGGTGCTGAATGCGGGAGCGCGCATTAAGGCTCTCGAAAAAGATTTTTCGGAAGCCGAGAGCGCGATAAACGCAGCGGAAGTAGTCATATTCGTATATCCCGTGTATACGTTCATAGCCCCCTATCAGCTGCACCGATTCTTCGAATTGCTTAAAGCTTCCGAAGCATCGTGCAAGGGAAAATATTTCGCGGAGATAACCACGTCAAAGCACTTCTACGACGTGACCGCCTTGAAATACGTGGAGGAAAACGCATGCGATCTCGGCATGCGTTACGTAGGCGCGCTAAGCGCAGACATGGACGATCTGCGCTCGGAAAAGGGCAGGCATGAAGCGGATTCTTTCTTCGAAAGACTGATGTTCGACATAGAGAACGGGCATTACAAAGAGGCTGAAGCGCTCTGCGCACGCACGGATAGCGAGGTATACGCGCAGCAATTGCCTTATAAGAAAAAAACCGGCGGCAAAGAAGTCGCGGTAGTAACTAACGCCGCTACAGACGACATAAATCTCAGGAACATGATCGAAGATTTCTCCGCCGCGTGCAAATACCGAGTGCGTGTGGTTAACGTGCGCGATTTTCCTTTCAAGGGAGGCTGTCTCGGGTGTTTCAACTGCGCCGTCAGCGGTAAATGCGTATATAACGACGGATTCGAGGAGTTTTTGCGCAAAGACGTACAAACCGCGGACGCAATAATATACGCCTTCACCGTATCCGACCATTACACGCACTCTTCCTTCAAGCTCTACGACGACAGGCAGTTCTGTAACGGACATCGTGCCGTTACGGCGGGTAAAGTTACCGGTTACATTATAAGCGGAAGGTATTCCGAGGAAGCCAATCTCAGAATGATCACGGAAGCCCGGGCGGACGTATCCGGAATGTATTTCGCCGGAGTGGCGGGAGACGAAGGCGACACGGCCAAGGAGCTGGAAGGGCTTGCGAAAACGGTATGCTTTGCGCTGGACAACGGGCTTAGCGCGCCTAAAAGCTTCTACGGAGTCGGCGGAACCAAGATATTCCGCGACCTCGTGTATCTCATGCAAGGCATCATGCAAGCGGATCATAAATTCTATAAAGCGCACGGCATATACGATTTCCCGCAGAAAAAGCGCGGTATGATATTTGCAATGAAAGCCCTCGGACTTTTGATGCGTTCGGAAGCGGTACAGAAGAAGATGAAAGGCGAAATGACCAAATACATGCTGCTTCCCTACGAAAAAGTCATCGAAAAGACCGTCCCGAAAGAAAATTAAGAGTTAATCGATAAAAAACCCGACCTCGGCGAGGTCGGGTTACGTTTATGTTACGCTATTTTACGCTTCGGCGCCCGTTGCTTCTTCTTTCGTTTCGGATGTCGGTTCCTCTGCGTCGGACGCGGGAGCCACTACTTCGGTAACGGCGATTTCCGGTACGAGCGCGCGTTGATCGGCTATCTTCTTGATGACCTTATATATAACGTTGAGACCCGTTTCGAAAGTGCTTACGTCGATGCGGTCGGAGACGTCTTTATATGTATGATAGTATTCGGTGGAGACGGGATTCTGTGCCGCGAACGTGGTGGTCGGAACGCCTATCTTGCAGAACGGCGTACTGTCGCAGCCGCCTACGGGATTAACTATGGTGTGAGGCTCTTCTCCGCTCTCCCTGATGGCTTCGCAGGTCATGTCGATGAGTTTTTTATCGAACTTGGTGCCCTGCCACGGATCGCCTTTGACCGCCTCGAAGTGTCCGGGATCGGCCACGGAATCGACGTTGAAAACATAGGAATTGTTGACGTCTATCTCGTTCTTATGCGCTTTGACGTAAGCGAAACTTCCTTTGAGACCCGCTTCTTCGCTCGCGAATCCTATGTTTACGAGCTTCATTCCTTCGGGCATGTCTTCGGGATGCTCTTTGAAGTACTTGACTATCATCATATTGAGCGCGATACCGCTCAGATTATCCATTGCGCCGGGGCTGCCGACGGTCTTATCCTGAGTAAGGTACTGCGTGAGGAAGAAAAATCCGGGCAAAAACGCTAGAGGAATTATATATAAAGATATATTCCACGCCGTGTAATCTTCGAACGCCATGTTGTACATGCAAAGTCTGAGTATAGACAATATCATGAGTACTATGACGCCGAAAACGCCGTAACCGGTCTTGATAAGCGCAGTATTGGGATTGCGCGCGGCGAGCTTCCAGCACCAGCTGCTGTCGTAATGCGCGCCGAGATATACGGTATATTCGGTCTCGCCTTTGGCGGGTTCCAGCTCCGTAACGATATTCTCGGCAGTCTCGTGTTTGAACGCGAAGTCCCACATTCCCGTGTATCTAACTATCTGCGTAAGAGTAAACACGAGCAGTCCGAAACAGCCCAGCATCGCTATTATCGTGCCGCCGATACCGCCTATGTAATAAACAAGGAACATTATGAGCGCCACCCAGCCGAGCTTATTGATGGCTCCGATACTGGCATTGGGAGCGTAGGTGAACTTCTCTGTGTGCGGAGTAAGTCCCGTACGCTTCACTATTTCGCCCTGTATCTTCTTACAAGCGGCTTTTTCCTCATCCGTACCGGGCAATCTTGCGCCGTCGGCTTCGATGAGCTTGACGAATTCCATTGCTTCATCTGCGTATTTCTTAAACATACAAACCTCCTCGGTTACGATTATTGACTGATCTGAGTCCCCTTACTCTACGGGGAGACCTTTAAGCTTACGGTAGCTTTCTTCTACGAGAATATTGAACTTCGCCGAATACCGTACGTCGCGGAAATAAAATCTGTTGATCTGCGTACCCACCGTGAGATCGATAGCTTCGTAATTTTTATGGACTATGGTGGGTTGCTTGGCAAGCGGTATCTCGATAACGACGTCTTCGTCGGTAGCATATCTTTTGCCGCTGAAGCCTATTACCTCTTTGTTTATATAGAAATCTCCTTCTCCGACGTCGCGGTAGGTATTCGTATCGTCCTCTTCCGCCCATGTGACCGGATAACGAAGTTCGAAGTCATCGGCGGCGATCTCTTCACGCGCGCTTTCGCGCTCGTACTCGTACCAAAGGTCGATCCTGTCGAATCCGACGGAACCCTCCGACGGTATCATTTCACCATACTCGGTGTATTCAACGGTATTACCGCACTTTTCGCAGACGAGGTGGCGCGCTGTCGATATCATCTCGTATTCCGTTCCGCACTTCGGGCACTTGTAAAGTATGTAATGGAGACCCGAAGCGGGATCTTTACATTTATAACGCAAATGATTTTCGCGCTGATACACGTTGTCGTTGAAGGTGAATTTACTTTTAAGAACGGCGTATATTTCTTCCGTGGAGAGCGATTTCAATTCCTCTCGCGTGAACAGCAATTCGCTCTTGTTAGTCACAAGCCCTTTCTTGAAACCGGAATACCACCTCGGACGCGAACAGTATCCGCCGTAGTTGTGGCAGAATACGACGTCGGCGTCGAGGAGCCTGAGAAGTTTGGCTAGGCTTTCGGGAAGATAGTATAAATTCTTGCCGTCCAAAGTAAACTTACCCTCGGGGAAAAGCGATAGAGAGCAACCCGCTTCGACCGCTCTCTTCATCGTGCGTATCGAGCCTAAATCCATCTCGAACTGATTGATGGGTATAAGCCCGGCGGCTTTCTGAATCGGCTTGATTTTTGACCAGGTGAAAACGTCTCTGCCGCATACGATGTTGAGTCTAACCGGCTTCATGGCAAGCATCATCATCGCCACGTCCATTATACAGGTGTGCGTGCCTATCACCACGAAAGGTCCCTTGCGCTCTTTGATACGCTCGTCCCTAACGAATCTCGCCTTAATAAGTATATGCGACAAAAGCTGTACGAGCGGAACCAGTATCCAGTACAGGAAGCCCGAAGGTCTGCGCGGCGTGAATTTGATCTCTTGTTTTTCCGTCTTATCCATAGTTTATTTGAGGTTTTCGGGGTTGAGACAGTCAAGCTCCTCGAGCACGAACCTGCCGTCCTTGCGGATCAGCACGTCGTCGAAGTATATTTCTCCGCCGCCGTATTCGGGAGTGTGTATCTGCACGAGATCCCAGTGGATCGCGCTTTTGTTACCGTTATAGCAGTCGTCGTAACACGCTCCGGGCGTGAAGTGTATGGAACCGGAGATCTTCTCGTCGAAAAGTATGTCTCCCATCGGTTTCACGATATACGGGTTTACTCCGAGAGCGAATTCGCCTACGTAACGCGCGCCTTCGTCGGTATCGAATATCTTGGTCGCGGCTTCGGTATTATTGGCGGAAATGCCTACGATCTTACCGTTACGGAATTCGAGACGTACGTCTTTGAATTCTATGCCGTTCTCTATACTGGGCGCGTTGTAGTGTATATATCCGTTCACGGAATCCCTTACGGGCGCGGAATAAATTTCGCCGTCGGGAATGTTCCTAAGTCCCGCGCATTTCTCGGAGCCTATACCTTTTATACTGAACGTAAGATCGGTATCCTCCGCCTTGATACGCACCTTATCGGTTCTGTTGAGGAGAGCTTGGAGAGAATCCATCGCCCTGTCCATCTTGGCGTAATCGAGGGTGCATACGTCGAAATAGAAGTTTTCGAACGCCGAAGTGCTCATTCTCGCCTGCTCCGCCATTCCCTCGGTAGGATAACGCAAAATTACCCATTTGGTCTTGGCGACGCGGAGATTATGATGTACGGGATGAGCGTAATCGCGGTCGTATATCTGCATGCGCGCGCCGTCCACGTCGGAAAGTTCGTAGCAGTTGTTGCCGCCGCGTATCCCTATATACGCGCTCATTTCCGCCATACGCGCCGCGTCGTACTTCGCCATTGCTTTCGCAAGTTCCTCCGTCATACCCATGCGCAGAGCGCGCGATACACGCATGTCTTCCATGGACACGAAAGGAAGCCCGCCCGCTTTATACACTTCTTCCACTATAGCCGTTACGAGCTGATAGTCGATACCTCTTGCTTCTATCAGTATCTTTTCGCCTTTCTTGAGATCGCAGGAGTAATTTACGAGTACGTCTGCCAGCTTTCTGATTCTCGGATCGGTCATGATTAAGATTTCTTCCTTTCCCTCTTGACGGGGTAAACGAGATTTTCCTTCTTCGGATTAATTATCACGTTGTAATACATAGTTGCGTCCACGCGCGCCTCCGCAAGATCCATATCCATACAATACCCGCATTCTTTGGGCGTGGCTCCGGGAATTTCTCCGTCGTACTCCGATATAAAGTCGAAGGTGCGCTCGAGAAGGGGCAGAATATCCTGCGGAACGAGATCTCCCGCCATTATGAGATAAAATCCCGTTCTGCATCCCATAGGTCCGACATAAATGACTCTGTCGCCCCAGAGCGGGTCGGAACGGAGATATGTCGCAAGCAGATGTTCCAGAGCATGCACGGAGCCGGTGGTCATCACTTCGTCGTGATAAGGTCTTTTCATCCTTATGTCGAAAGTGGTGAGTACCCCCGAACCCATTATATCCTTACGCGAAACAAATAAACCGCATTTAAGTTTGGTGTGGTCGAATTTGAAACTCGGTACGTTACTAACGTCCATTTCCATAAATAATACAGTCTCCTGAAATTAAATTCGTTATACGGAATTATTGTACTACATTTTTATCTTTATTACAAGCATTTGTTTGAGTGTCCCCCACCATCAGGCAAGCAAGATTGGCGAGCGCTTTTACGAAAGGCAACAAAATTATCGTTGTAACAAGATTGAACGCTATATGGAAATACGCGATTATCACGGAAGGACTGAACATACTTATCGCATTCACGGTCCTTTCGCCGAAAATAATTACGAACGGAAGAAACAGTATCACCCCTATCGCGTTGAAAAGGAGATGTATCATAGCCGTCCTCCTTGCGTTTACGGAGCCGCCTATCGCAGCGAGCATGGCAGTTGCGCAGGAGCCGACGTTGCTACCCATGATGATATAGAAAGTTGCGGTAACGGGCATTATACCGAGCTGTGCGAGTGTAATGACTATACCCGTGACTGCGGAGGAACTCTGTATGACCGCAGTGAAAGCGACTCCTATTATAAGAAGCAGCAGCGGTGAAGTCATACCCGAAAAAAGGTTCAGAAAAACTTCGTTGGATTTCAGGTTGAACGCGCCCGCTTTGATTATTTCAAGTCCTATGAATATGAGTCCCACGCTGGTCATTATCCAGCCGGCAGTCCTTACGCGCGAGCGCTTCGCCGCCATGACCGTCATCATGCCGACGAATGTAAGAAACGCGAAAAACTCTGATATAGGGAGATAATTCAAAGATATGATCAGCGCCGTAAAAGTCGTGCCGATATTCGCGCCCATTATAATGCACGTCGCCTGGAAAAGACTTACTATGCCCGAATTGACAAGTCCGAGGAGAATGACGGTCGTGGCAGACGAGCTTTGAAGTACCGCCGCGGAGCCTACGCCTATGCCTACGCCCGCAAGCTTATGATCGGACAACTTGGAAAAAAGTTTCTCTACCCTGCCGCCGGCGACGGCTTCGAGATTTACCGAGCAAAGTTTCATGCCCGTGAGGAAGGCGCCTATCCCGGCAAACATCATGAGAACGTCGGACAACATACCTAATTATATTCCGTACGGCGCGCGTTATGCTTTTGAGAAAAAATACGCCCCGCCGTTTCGGCGGGGCTGAATTCGTTTCGTAACTACGTTACCGATCATTTCTCCATTCTGTAACAAGGATACAGACGGATGTCGTAGTCGATCTCTTCGTCCAGGATGACGGGATAGAGGAAGTTCTCGTCCACGTACCAACCGATGAACGTATAGGTGTATTCGGTGGAATTCTTCGTTACCTTCAGCGTATTCACGTTCGAGGAGCTGGACACTTTTATGGCGGAATCGGTGTAAGTAGGCACGTTCATCCAGTTTGCGGACTCGCTTGTCGCGTTGTAGTTGGTGCGGCATACGGACCCGATCTCTTCGTCGCTCATCACGTTCTCGGTGGAGGACACTACATAATTCGTAACACCGTACCACTTGCCGGCGACCGCGTCTTTACTGGTCGAGCCGGACGCTCCGTTAGTAAACTTGTTGGAATCCTTCACGTCGGCAGCCGAGAGCATATAGAAAGTAACTTCTATCTGACCGTACATGTAACGGAGCACGATTTCGTGGTTGTCGAGGAGACGCGACAACGCCCAGTTGGTATCGTATTCCTTGGAGCAGTTGATGTGACCGTTGTTGTCGAGGCAGTTATCGAAGTCGCCGCCGCAGGAATAAGTCTTCCTGATAAGAGTATCTTCGAAATATTCGTCTACATGTATATTGTTGTGATCTTCGGGTTTGTAGGACTCGTAATTTACTGCGAGAGTATCTTTGATATTGCTCTTCACGCCTTCCCAGTTAGCGCCGTCCGCGGTCGTTATCTGGCTCGTCACGTTGGTATAGCTGTAATTACTTACGAGGTTCTGATACTTCGCGTAATTCCTGCCGCCGTCCTCTACGAGAGCCGCGTATGCGTTCTTCTGATACACTGGAGTGCTTGCCGCGCCGAGGAATTGGTCCTCGTCGGTACCGAGCGCTGCGAAGAAGCGGTCGATGTCTTTGTAATAAATGACTTCGCTCTTCTTGTTCGACTGTATGCCGCGCACGGAGTCTGCAGAATAGGACTTGATCTGATACTTGAGCGCCTTGGTGAGATCGGCATTGGTTATCGTAGCGTGGTTGATGGCGTAATCCTGGCTCTTGAGCTGTTCGAGTTCGAGACGGACTTTCTTGATCTTCTGATTGATGTTTTCCTGCTCGGTATCGGAAAGCTTGTTCCACTCGGTATTCGCGGAGTTATAAGCAAGCGTTTTCTGGTTGCTTCCGGTGTACTCCCAGTTGACGTCGGAAAGCTTCAGCGTCGATTCGAATCCCATTTCGAGAGCCTGCTGCATCTCCTTGGTATAAGTGGTGACGCTGCTGCCGGTAGCGCTCATCGAGCCGTTGTAATAGCCGATGCCGCTCGAGAAACGGTTATTGTAACCGCCCACGTAGAGAGTTACGTCGTTCTCTTCCTGGAGAGCCTGGAAGTTCAACTGTTTCTCATAGTATTTCTGATAGCAGCTTATCGAATAACGGTATGCTTGCTCGTACTGTCTGCGATCGAAATCACGATAATCGAGCGCTTCGTTCTCGGAAGTGAAATAACTCTTATGGCTCAGTTTGAGGAAATATTCGTATTCGGTGATCTCTTTACCGTTATAGGTCTTTTTCACGCTGTCGTCGAATACGTTGTAATCTCTATGTTTGTATTGATAGTGATAGCCGTACAGGGACATGGCGTTTGCTTTCTGTTCCGCCATATAGTTCGCGTTGAGAGACGTATATTCGCGGAAAGCGAGCAGATAACTCAAAGTCTCGTAATCGTACATTTCGTCGCGCATGTAGTTCTCGAGATCGCTGTCGCCGGTGATCTCGCCGTTAGCTTCTTCGTAAGCGGGAAGCATCACGGTCTCTACGATTTTGACGGCGTATCCGCACATGGTGATGGCGGCTCTTGCGAACTGCGCCGCGTCGTCGCCGAAGATAGTGAATATCTCGCCGTAGACTTTGCGCTGTTTGAGGCTCAGCGCGTCATAAACGTCGTCCTCGGACTCAAACTTGGGTTTGGCATAGCTCGAATCATCTATATAAGCGTCGAAATCGTCGTATATCTCCTGAAGCTCCTCGAGCTGCGAGTAGTCCTCTATCGCGCTGCTCTGTCCGATAGTAAAGGTATATCCGGTACCTTTCTCTCTGTCGGGATCTTCGCGCGCTATGTATTTGACTATGGCGTCGGTCTTATCTCTGTCGATAGCCGCTACCGAGAATCTCGCTATGATGTCGGCAGGCTCCGAATAGCAGAAAATACGCTCGACGGTGTTGGCAGACTCATCGGTCACCCAGTTGCCGCTGGCATCGAAATAACCTATATTTGACTGACGTTTCTCCTCGGTCTCGCCGTACGCCTTTGCCACCGGTCCGAAGGTATAATACTCGGTATTGTCCCAGGTGGTAACGTCGTCTATCCAGTACTCGCGTTCCTCGGTCTGCTTATCGGTAAGCTCTTTGTCCCAGTTCTTCTTATCGGTATCGGAATAATTGATAGCGTTGACCTCGTAATAACTCGGAGTGCCGTAGTCGACCATGTCGGGCAGTATTTTGATGTCAACGGCGGTCTTAGTATCGTCGGTATTGGTTGTTTTGTCTTTTTTACAGCTCACAAGGCCTAATACCGTTGAGCAGAGCAAAGCCAACACGACAATGAAAGCAAAAATTTTTCTTTTCATAAGCTGTGTCTCCTGTTTGGGTTACTTACTTTTTATATGACACGGCGTTCAAGCCGCTATGTCCTGTTGCACCGGCGCCGCCTCCAGCAAAGTATAATATCTCTGCCAGTAGGAATGCTGACGGTATTGCGCGAGATTCGCCGCGGGGACATATATTGCCTGCATGGCGCTCAACGCAGATCCGGGATTTATTGCGCCGGGATCGGTCGACGTAAGCGTCACCGCAGAGACCGTAGTCCCGCTGAAAGCGTAGTCCGCTATCACGCGTACTCCCGAAGGAATGGTGTACTCGGTCGCAGTTCCCTTATAGAACAACAACCTTCCGTTATAGATGTACGCGCCGTCGGTAAGACCGTTGTCGTTACTGAGAGCGTCGTACCAGGGTGTGCCTTCGAATGCGCCCTGTCCTACCGTCTCGATACCTTCGGGGAAGGTAAACGACGTAAGCGACGTGCATCCCGCGAACGCGCCTGCGGGTATGCTTCTCACATAACTGCCGAGCGCGAAGGATACCGATGTGATAGAGGTATTTCCGGAGAATACCCCTCCGCCTATGCTCTGCACGGTAGTAGGTATCACTATGTCTCCGCCCGCGCCGCGGTAAGCAACGAGTTTGGTCCCCACTACTATCATTTCGCCCTGCGCGGCAAGCCACGGAGTGCCTTCGAACGCAGCGATCTCTAGATAATTGAGCGAAGCGGGCAACGTTACCGTAGCAAGCGAAGCGCAACCCGCGAACGCCTTGCCCGTGATGCTCTCGATACGCGTGCCCGTAGCGAATGCAAGCGATACTATATTCGTATTGCCGACGAAGACGTAATCGTAGATATAAGTCACGTTGGCGGGAATGGTTATCTCGGGCGAAGTACCTTTATATCCGATGAGCTTGCCGTTGACCGCGATATACGAACTAGTCTGTCTCGTATACCAGTTGGTGCCGAGGAAAGCGTCCTTACCGATCTCAATATTGGTTCCCGGGAAGGTCACCGTATTCAGCGAAGTGCAATTCATGAAGGCTTCCGCGGGTATAGTGATAAGCGAAGTTCTCGCGTCAAATGTAAGCGATACTATATTCTTGTTGCCCGTGAACACGTTCTCGGCAAAAGAATTAACGTCGTTCGTGATCCTGATCGAAGTACCTTCCTCGAGATAAGCAAGCAGTTTTCCGTTGACAACGAGCAACGCCTGACCGTAACCGTCTGCCCATGCCGTATTGTAGAAAGCGCGGTAACCGACAGAGCGTATCTTATCGCTGAAAGTAATTTCCGCAAGATTTACGCAGTTGCGGAAAGCTTCCGCGTCGATCGAAAGCTCCGCGTCGATATTTTCGAAGGACAGCGACGTTATCGAAGCATTCCCCGTGAATACTCCTGCGGCTATACGGCTTACGCCTGCGGGTATGACTACCTCGCCGCCTTTGCCGGAATATGCACTCAGGACTCCGTTAATCACGGTCATTCCTGCCTCGGATGTCACGCCGTTAGCGTAAAGCGTGCCGGCGAATATGTCTCCCGACACGTCGACGTACTCTATTCCGTTGACTGTCTGCAGGAACGCGCAACCGTTGAACGCGCCGGTTTCGACCGTTACGGGAGCGGTGAACGTGATCTCGGTAAGGTGCGTATTGCCTTTGAAGACGTGGGCGGGTATATAGCTCACGTTTTCGGGGATAACTGCGGATGCCGGTCCGCTCTTAGCGGCTATAAGCAAAGCGCCGTCCCCTGCCGCAGCAAGCAGCAAGTCGTCGTCGGAGGCTTCGAATGCCGCGAGATAACCCGTGCCTGTGAACGCGCCGGAACCTACGTAAACCGTAGAGGGAGCGAAGATCACCGTAGTCAGCGAAGTCATACCGGAGAACGCACCTGCGGGTATTTCCGTTATCGAAGTGGCGCTCATATCAACAGACACGATACCGCTCTTTCCGCTGAACGCGCCCGCGTCGAGAGCCGTGATACCAGCGGGGAGCGTTACCGCCGAAGCGGAACCGTTATAGCGCACGAGTTTACCGCCGACCACGACGAATTCCGCGGTCAGCGCGTTGAGATAAGGCGTGCCGCTGAACGCGTTGTCCCCTATAGTTTTGATCGCGCTTACCAGGGTAACGGTACTGAGCGAAGAGCAACCTTCGAAGGCTCCTGCCGGTATCTCGGTAAGTCTGGTATTCTCGGTAAATACGATACCTGTGATCGTGGTGACGCCGCGGAAAGCGTTGGGAGCGATCTCCGTAACGTCGTAAGGTATCCTCACCATGCCGCCGTTACCCACGTATAATACGGCGCGTTTGATGCCGTTATATGCGTCTATATAATACAGTATATCGTTGGAATTTATCCAAGCCGTTCCGGTGAACGCAGTCTTATCGATATTCACGATATACTCAGAGAGCGTTATCGACGTAAGATTGGCACAGTCGCGGAAGGTATTGGCGTCAACGGTATCCATAAGGCAATAGCGGTCAAATGTAACGGAAGTGATGTCTTCGTTGCCGCGGAACACGTACGAATATATCTTCTCCGTTCCCGCAGGGATCACTATATCCGACGAGGCGCCTATATAAGCGATCAACGCTCCGCCCAGGACGACGTAGCCGTTCTCGTCTGCTACTGAAGCGAGCCACGGCGTATCGGCAAATGCGTTTTCGCCGTAAACGGTCACCGTTTCGGGCAACACAATATCGGTCAGCGCCGTGCATCCCATGAATGCTTCCGCAGGTATTTCGGTGATATTCGAAACATATTCTCCGAATATTATTCCCGTAATTGTCGTATTGCCGCGGAAAGCGTCTGCGGAAATGCCTTTGATATTCGAGCCGTAAATATTGCCGATGCTGACTACGCCGCCCGCTCCGTTATACTTGATCACGAATCCGCCGAGAGTGACAAGTTCTTCAGAACGATCGTCGTACCACGCGGTACCGACGAAAGCGCCGTTACCTATCCTCGAAATGCTGCTCGGAGGATCGACCGAAGTCACTCCGGACCAGCCGTATGCGTAATTATCGGTGATCTCGGTAGCGTAATCGCTGAAACCGAGGCTCGTTATATTAGTAAGCGGCTCGCGTCCTCCGATGAGCGACGACAGCGAGCGGTTGCCGTCGGACACGAAGCGATAAACGCCTATCGTCGAGAGCAGACCGTACATATCGTCGGCGGAAACAGTGGCTCCCGGCGCAAGTTCCACAGTCTCTATCCCGGGATCGCAGGTGAAGGTCTCGCCTTCTATAGCGAACGAAACCGGTTCGAGCGCGCCTGAGGTCACGGAGACCACGTCGGATTCTATGAGATAATATCCGTTGTCGCTCGAGATCTTCTGGTAAAGTACGCCCTGTATCTCGGCGTCCGTACCTGCATTTATATGATCCGCGAGCCAACGCGTGTTATGGAAAGCGCCTCTGCCTATAGAAACGAGCGATGAAGGCAAAGTAAGCGATCTGAGATTTACGCATCCGTAGAAAGCTTCCTCGCATATCGTCGTCAAAAGGCTTCCGCTTGCAGACAAATTGAGAGAAACGAGGTACTCGTTATTCTTGAACGCGCCCGCGGAGATAACCTTCACTTCGGTAGGCAATATGACCGAAGGCGAAGTGCCGTAGTACTTGACCAGCGTCGCGCCTACGCTGTCTCCGCTGACGATAAGCATATCGTTTTCTGTTTTGAACGCGGTTCCCTCGAAGGCGTTATCGGCTATAAATCTCATCGAAGAAGGCAGCGTTATGCTGTTGAGAGATACGCAACCCGCGAATGCGTAATCGAGTATCTCGGTCGCTTTGCTCCCCGCTTCGAAGCGTATACGGGATACTTTAAGCGTGCTTGAGGTATCCCAATCGCCGGAATCGCCGGCATTTTCATTCCAGACCAATGTACTGAACGCACCGGTGTTTATAACTTTGACAGACGCGGGTATGACCACGGTTGCGGACGAGCCTTTATATTTATAGAGCAATCCTCCGCCCAATATCACGAACTCTCCGGAGCCTGCGTACCACGCGGTATTCTCTAGAGAATTGGGACCAACCTGTTCAATGCTGTCTGGGAACGTCACCGAGGTTATGAGATCCCAGTTAACCAAGAGGTTCTTGACGGTGGAAGTAACTCCGTCTGACACTGTTACTCCTGTAAGAGTTTCGGGTCTTACCGAAGGAACGCCGAGCAATTCGTCCAAAGTTATGCTGCCGTCGTACTCTATCTCGATTACCTCTTTGTCACGGACGACCTGCCATAAGGCTTCGCCCTGTTTCGCAGTGCCGTTCACGTCGTATAAGATCAGCTTATCGAGAGCGTGTATATTGTCGAACGTCTTTTCTTTGTCGAATACGGAAGTAAGGCTTATGCCGACCGTCTTGACCGTATGCAGGAATGCATTCGCGCCGATATTGGCGATATTGTACTCGGTGCCGTTCACGTTTATCGTAGCCTTCACCGTCACGCCGTCGTAATCGGTGACCGCCGCGATATTGCCGTCAGCGTCATAGTTTTCGGTATACTTGCGGTAGAAATGCAAAGTACGCGTAGCGGTATCGAATATTATCTGTTCGAATACGCCTTCCGATATTTCTTTGACGGAGTTGACGATGGAGCCGTTTTCCTTGGGATTGTAACTCTGCCAGCCCTGGGCCTGGTAAGATGCGAGCGAACCAACGGGAATAAATATTTCCAACGTACCTCCGACGTTGAATACGGAATTGCCGAGCACCGGCGCCGTCGATCCCGCCATAAAGACTTTCACCACGTTGACCGCGCCTGAGAAGGCGTTGTCGCCCAGCGCGACGACGCTTGCGGGTATATACACTACGGCGAGATCCGTAGCCGTGGCAAACGCGCCGCCGTTAACTCTCACTGTCTCTTCCGGGATATCCGCCACGGCGCCCAGTCCCTTATAATCGATAAGGTTACCGCCGAGAACGGTGATGAAATCGCCGTCGTAATCGTTCATCCACGCCGTTCCTCTGAACGCGTATGCGCCTACGGCGGCTTCGATGAATACGTATCCGGCGTCTGCGTCGTCCTTATTAGTATTCTCGAGAGGAACGAGTTGTGAATCGACTTCTACGTATATGTTTTCCACGTACGTCGCGTTATACAGGAATCTGTCGACTATCTTATTGTCGGAAGACCCCGTCTCGAATCCCGTGATCACCACGCTTACGATATTGGCGGGAAGCGCGTCCGCGGAGCCGAACAATTCTTCCACGCTGTTGTTCCCGTCCACTCGGATCTCGGTAAGCGAAGCGTTCGCTCCGACGAGCGCCTTGAGGCTGGAGGCTATGCCTACGCTTCCGCCGGCGCCGCCATTATAATATATGGTTAGAGAGACGAGCTTCGTAACGCCCGAGAACGCCTTTCCGAGATCTTCGCTCCCTATCGGCTTTAGTGCGGAATTGACCGTCAGAGAAGTCGTGGAACGCAGCAACGCGTAATCGGCTATCTGCGTTACGTTATAATGCCCTATCATCTCGGGTACGACGATAGTTCCGTCGTTATCGATCGATTTGATAAGCATCAGCCCGCCGAGAGAGGAATCGGAATATATATATCCTGCCTCTTCATCTATAACTATGTTGGTTACCTGGACGGCAGTGGCTCCCGCTATCCAGTTGGTATACGCGCCGTGCGAATAAACCTTGAGTATCGCTCCGGAAGTAAACGCGTTTACTCCGAGAGAAGGTCTCGACGAAGGCATTGCGACCACGGTTGCGAGTTTTGCGTCGTTGTAGAAGGCGTATGATCCTATATTCTCTACGTGCGCGGGAATGACGACGGCTTCGAGAGAAGCGCATTCGGCGAAAGCGTATTCGCCTACGGTCACGAGTTGCGAGCCGCTTCCCGCTATCAGAACGGTAATCGCGCTGTCGGCATAGAAAGCGTAAGGCGCTATCGTGACGACTTCGTCGGGCAGAGAGACTACGGCTTCGCCCGAACCGTTATATTTATAAAGGATACCCTGACCCACTATCACGAATGCGTCGCCGTGTCCGTTCAGCCACGGGGTATTCGTGAAGGCGTCGGAACCTACGGAAGTTATACCGGTGGGCAATCCTTCCGCACCGAGATAACGGAAATCCATAAGAGATACGCAGCCGTTAAACGCGTTCGCGCCTATCGACGTCACGCTTCCGCCTTGGAAGTAAACGGCTTTGAGCGCCGTATCGTTACGGAAAGCGCCCGCGGAAACGGAACCGACCGATGCGCCGATACGCACTTCCGTGATATAGGGGTTATTGGCGTACGCGTTATCCGACATCGCACCGGTGAATTCGAGAACGAGTATCTTGAGATTGACCGGAGCGTTGCCGCCGAATATTTCCGCAAGAGAGAGATCCGCAGCGCCGAGCGTGAGCGTATTGAGCGTCGCGCTTGTGGCGAAAGCGTTATAGAGATCCTGCGAAGAAGCGGAAATGCCCGAAGCTCCGAGGATGAGATTGCTTAGTGATGTCGCCGAAGAGAACGTGTATGCAGTTATGGTCACGCCGGCGGGCAACGTCACTTCCGTTACCGAAGCGCCGAATACGTAATCGGCTATGCCCGATACAGCCATATTGCCGCCGCCTACCGTAATAACTGTCGGAACGACGACGGAAGTTTCATTGCCGATATACTGCCGGAGCACTGCTTTGCCGGCTACCGATTCGTAAGTCCAGTTGCCGGAATCGTCGACGTTTGCGGAAGAGCAAAGTCTCGACGCAAGAGCAAGCCAGTTGGCTCCCGCCCCGGAAGCCGTATATGCGGTAACGTTGGGAACGTAAATGCGGAACGCGCTGTACGCTTCGTCGTTCCGTGTAAACACGTCGGCGCCGAGGTTACACGGAATAGTCCTGTCGAATACCGCATAACGCAGGAAATTGCAGCCTGCGAAGGCGTTATCTCCTATCTCTATCACGGAAGCGGGAATACGCACGTAAGTGAACGACGCGCAGTTATAGAAAGCGCCCGCCCCTATCGTAGTGAGCGTTTCCGGGAAAGAAGTACCCTCTGAATACGTCATGGCTCCGTCGAGGAGCTTGCAACCCATGAACGCGCTGTTGCCTATAGCGGTAAGAGTGGAATTCGAGGGGAATTTCACGGTAGCAAGCGAGATGCATCCGTTGAAGCAGTTATCGGGTATAACGGATACTTTCTCGGGTATCTCTATGTGCTCCAGTTTAACTGCGTTTCTGAACGCGTTGGGTCCTATCTTGAGAATAGTAGACGGCAATACTATCCTGCGCACCGAGTCGTTATCCGCGAATGCGTCCGCGGCGATCTCCGTGACCGGCTTGCCGTTATAATAATTCGCTACCACGAACACGCCGTCGGCGGGAATGTCGCTCGCGTCGATACCCGAAGCGATGTACGCGTCTCCCGTACCGTTGAGCGTATACGTTATACCTACGGTCGTGGTCTGAATTTCCCATCTCGCGTACAATTCCGCGGGGGCGGTCGCGGGATTGCCGAATGCGAATTCGTATGAATAAGTCTCGTCTGTATACCAACCGAGGAAGACATATCCTTCCTTATCTTCCGATTCGGGCGCGTAGACGATCTCGCCGTAAGTATATACGCGAGTCTCGACGATCTCTTCGTCTCCGTCGAAAATTCCGGTATGATATACGAATTCGTACCTGCTTGCGGTAAATTCGGATTCGAACACGAGCTCGCTCTCGACTGCATAATACAATCCGCCCGCGAACGCTACAGTTCCTTCGGCGATTTCCTCAGGCGCAGCGCCCTCTTTTACGAGACGCCACCTGCCGTTATATTCTTCCAATCCGGACACGAGCCTTATCCAATCGCCGGATATAAGCGCACTTTCGAGTGAATCGGTATTCTCGGCATAATAGTATCCGTCTAAAGTTACTATCAGCGCGCCGTCGAGAACGCACGTTCCTTCCGCGGCATCGGCGGCGAACAACTTCCACAGGCTCTTTCCGCCGTCGCCTATACCGTATCCGAGCAACAGTTTGGTTCCCCCTCTCGCTATACGCCAGCCGACAAAGTCCTTACCTTGCTCGGAAGGCGCGGATACTATGGTATTCATGGGAAGGAAAGTGTAGTATTCGAGATACTGTTCGGTCGTGGTTCCCGTTCCGTTATAGACAGTCTGCGGATATACCTCGTTGGTCAGAGGGTTACGGAAACGTACGGGATACGTATTGGTCCTGAACGTGGGACGCAATGTGATGTCCTCGGTCACGACGTTCATATTCTTATCGCCGTCCACCACCCAACCGGTAAACGTATAGCCGATCTGAGCGGGCAGATCGTACAAGGACGACGGGAATACCGCGGCGGAACCGTGTTCGATAGAGGTGACGGTTATGGTCTCGCCGACAGCGTCCTTCCAGGTAGCGGAATACTTAGCTATCTCGTAGTTGGAACGGATATCCGTGTCTTCCGTTATTATGTAAGACGCAACGTCTACCTGCCAGGAAATAAATTTCCTTCCGTTGACCGGCTGTGCAGGTCTGGGAATGTCGGTGACCGTGGAACCGTATTCGACGTCGCGGGTAGCGAATACAGCGTCCGGGAAAAGGAATCTGACCGTGAATACTATGGGCGTGTACTTAGGGATCAGATTTATATTGCCGGTCACGGGAAGAGACCAGTCGTATGCGTCCGCCGCCGTCACGCCGCCGCTGTAAATATGCCATGCGCCGGTTTTGCCCGGTTGTTCCTCGATAGCGGGCGCGGACGCTTCGTCGAATATCTGACCGTTCTCGACCTCGAAAACGGCTACCGGCACGGTAGCTCCGGTCTCGGTCTCGTTAAGGAACGTCACCGTGTAAAGTCTCGTCCATTTGGCGTAGAGCGAAAGCACGACGCCGTCTCTCACCTCGTATCTGTCTAGGACCTGTTCGTTTATCTTCCATTCGTTGACGTATGCGCTGTCGGTATACCAACCCGCGAATTTGTATCCGCTGTAAACAGGCGTGTCGAGAATGATGTAGCTGTCGAAACGCACGTTATCCACTATGCGCGAAGCGTTGGGATTATCGGGGTTATTGCCGTCGTACACTCTGATACTGTAAAGATTGGGTTCGAATTCGGCGGTAACTTCGAGATCCCTTTCCACGTTGGTGAAATCGACGTTCCAGCCCGTGAAACCGTAACCGTTCCTTACGGGATCGGCGGCGGGAGGAGTCGCGTCCCCTCCGTACAACACTTTTTCCGTCTTAAGCTGAGTATGATCGTAATTATAGAAAATCACGGTGTACTCGTTGATCGTATATTCGCCGAATACGTCAAGATCGTTGGTTACCGCATTGAGCGCCGCATCGGCCACGTCCCATCTGCCCGTATATCCTTTGACCGCGGGAGTCACCGGTTTCTCCACGGTCGCGCCGCCGCGTACGTGATAGGTAGCGTAGACTTTGTATTCCGTATCGCCAATGATCACCGATTCGGTAATGGGTTCGTCCGTGACGATGTCCGCCGAAACCAGGAACCTTACGTTAAAGAGCTTCGTCCATTTCGCATACAGCGTGGTATCTTTCTCTACTCTGTCGATATTGAATTTCCATTCGGTCGTGCATTCGGGCTGACGATACCAGCCGCCGAATTCGTAACCTTCTCTGACAGGATCTGTTGCGGGAGCGCTCACCGGGTTATTGTAGGTGATGTCTTCTACAGTTGAGTAAACGCTGTCGTCAGCGCCTTCGGGCGTGTATTGGAGATCGAACGTCACGTCGTATTTGTTGGTAGCATAGACGGCGTTGATCTCGAGATTGCTCGTTACCGAATCGAAAGACTGATCCCACCCGATGAAATGGGTATTGTTGCTTAGCTCTTTAGGAAAATCGAACGCCGCGATCGCTTCCGCGTATTCGCTTGCGAAATCACACCCGTACGGCACATTTTCGAAGGAACTGATGAGCACGAGTCCCGAAACGTCGGGTTGTTTATAATAGAATCTGACCGTAAAAGTCTGCACAGAATATATTGCGTTCACCGTGACGTCGGTGCGGATATTAGTGAAAGTGGTTCTGTCCCATTTACCAGTCATACCTTCCACCGGCGGGACGACGGGCACGTCAGTAAGCGTCGCGCCTTCCTTAACGCTCTTGACCACCATTTCCTCTCCGTCGACGTAGAACGTTATGTAATACAGTTTCGACCACTTTGCATACAGAGTGGTGTCGGCGGTGATTATCTCGGTCGAAAAATTGAATTGGTTATTATAAGTGGCTTCCTTGTACCAGCCGTCGAAGGCGTATCCGTCTCTCACCGGAGCCTCGGGAGACGCCACTTTGCCGTATTCGGGTACGGTCGCGCTCTCTACATCGCTTCCCTCTCCGGTCTCGAAAGTGACGGTATAACGTCTCATCGCAGCGTCTGCGGCTTTGACGTCCACTGTAAAGGAAGTAGTCTGCCCTTTGTATTCGATGATAACTGCGAGATCGTCCTGAACTTTGGAAGTGCTGAAGTTAAGTATTCTGAGATCTTCGCGCACGTCGGTAGCGAAAACTATGTATTCTTTTCCGTCGGAACGCTTTACGTTGAGTTTGATACCGCTTATGTCGAGGTCTTCGCCGATAACGTATTCGGTCTTGTATTCGCTGTCCTCGGTGATGGCTATACCGACGACTTCGACCGCTACGCAGGAAGCGAGAGTGATTGCAGTCAGAACCAACAGGATAATTAAAACCGAAACAAATCTTCTTTTAGCCATCATAATACCTCGAAGCGCGCGAATGCGCCGGCGCATAATATATAATAATTATAACAGAGAGCAACAAAATTGCAACCGCTTTCCGAATTTTTTACCCTTAATTTATTATTATATAAACTGAAATTATCGTTAGGCGCCCCTCGCATGCGAAATTCTTTCACTCTCACGCGATACTGCTCCTTTTCGCTTGTCAATCTCCGATAATTTTGATAATATATTGCTATGTATGTGCAAGCGCTGAAAAATCTCCATAAGATATGCTTCGGCGACGGAGACGCGTATACCGATTTCTTTTTCTCTGAACGCTATCCGGTAGCGAAAAGCTATGTCGAGGAACGCGACGGGCGACCCGTCAGCGCGGTTTACGCACGCACTTTTGAACTCGACCTGATGGGCAGACGGCTTAAGGTCCCGTTCTTCACGGGCATAGCGACCGACCCCGCTTACAGAGGACGGCACCTTGCGACCGAACTTATTTCGAGAGCCTGCGCCGACCTTTCCGACGAGGGCATGCCTTTCGTGCTGCTGCATCCTTTCAATCACGATTTTTATGCAAAAATGGGCTTCGGCACAGCCAACAGAATGTCGTGGTTTTCGCCCGCGCCATATGCGCCGAGCGACGGTATCGACCGCGCCGCACGCCCATTATCGGCTGACGACGCCGAGGTCGCATATGAGCTTTACCGCGTCTTCACCTCAGGCGCGGCAGCATACCGTTCCCGCTCGCGCGACGAGTTTGACAAGTCATTCAAACAATTTCTCAAAGACAGCGGTTCGGGTTACCTTATAACTCATAGCGGTATCCCTAAAGCTTATGTGCTAATCGAAGACAACACGGTCTCGGAAGCGGTTTTCGCCACTTCCGACGCATTCGACGGCATCGAAGAATGCCGCTCGCTCAGACTGCCGTTGCACAATGCGCGCGGCGACGCTTATTCGATGGCAAAAGTCCTCGACCTACGCAGTCTGTTCCTACTCCTCCCCTTGAGGGGAGTTACTGTAAACGCGCGCTTCGGGTACGGCGGTAAGACGTACGAACTTAATATCGAAAAAGGCAATTTCGTTTCGCTTGCGGAAGCAGACGGACCGGCATACGAAGTCTCGGACGCCGAGCTTATCGAAATTGCGCTGGGAGGCGGTGCCCGCCTGAGGGGTAATCCCCTTGCGGAAGTCTTCCCGGAATACAATCTCGTAATGTTCGAGAAATACTGACATCCAAGGAGTAAAACCGATGAGACAAGTCGACCACAAAAAACAAAACAAAATATTATGGATAATCATAGCCGTAATATTGAGCGTATGCATAGTTACGAGCGCGATACTGTTCTCGATATATTATGTCGATTCCAGCGTCAAACCTCAGGTAAACGACAATGCCAAGAACGTTATACTTCTTATCGGCGACGGCATGGGCGAAGAGCATATCAAAGCCGGAGAACTTTACGAAGGCGCATTGCTTGCGATGCAGAAATTCCCCGTTCAGGGAGAAGTCGTCACGCGTTCTCTGACGCCTCCTTTCACCGATTCCGCAGCTGCGGCGACGGCGATGGCTACCGGAAACAAGACCTATAACAGCCGTATAAGCTACAAGGACGGCAAAAATCTCACCACCATAGCCGAAGAAGCCATGGCAGCCGACAAGAAAGTGGGCATCATCGCCACCAAGAGCGTGACGGACGCGACCCCTGCGGCATTCCTCGCTCACGCCAAGAAACGCGATATGTCCGACGAGATAGCCGCCCAGATAGTGGCGTCCGACGTGGACGTCCTCTTCGGACTGAACGACGATTCAATGCGCGCGCTTGCTTCCTCGATAGCTACCGATACGCGCGATTATTGTACGAGTTTCGAAGAGATAGCGGCGTCTTCCTCAGAGAAGATATTCGGTCTTTTCGACGAAGCCATACCCACTCTCGGCGCGAACACACTCTCCTATCTTACCGAAAAAGCGCTCAGCACTCTTTCCGCCGATAACGACAACGGTTTCTTCCTCATGGTAGAAGGCTCCAAAATCGACTCTTACAGCCACGACAACGACATGGAAGGTATGTTGAGAGAATTGAGAGCTTTTGACGACGCGGTATCCACCGCGAAGAGCTGGGCTGCCAAGAACGGCGACACTGCGGTCATAGTGGTAGCCGATCACGAGACCGGCAATCTCAAGATCCCCGATGACGCCACGATGGAAGATCTTATCGATTACGAAAAGAGCAACAATTGGTTTAAATCCACGATGCACACCAACTCGAATGTCAGATATTTCATATATAACGTAGGAACGGAACCCGTCTACGGCGACGTACCGACAGGCACTTTCGACGACGACGGCAATCAGATCTACGAATCCGCTATCACTTCTTACAAAGAAGAACAGCTCAAAGACTTCCCGGACAAGATCGACAATACCGATATATACCGGCTGGTCAAGCAACTCCTTTTCTAAGAAGTCGCTGTCGCGCGGCACTCAGATTCAAGCAAGAATAATAAGGAAAGGTATAAAAATATGGATAAATTGATGAACATCACGGTAGGCGACATGCTGAATAACATAGCTAAAAAATACCCTACCAAACTCGCGGTGAAATATATCGAAGTTAATTACACCCGCACATATTACGAATTCAACAAGGAAGTTGACAAATACGCCAAAGGCTTGCTCGGTATGGGCATCCGCAAAGGCGACCACGTGGCTGTATGGGCGACCAACTATCCCGAATGGCTGATACTGTTCTTTGCTACCGCCCGTATCGGCGCCGTACTTGTGACGGTAAACACCAACTACAAAGAAGCGGAACTCGAATATCTTCTGTCCAACTCGGACAGCAAAGCGTTGTTCATCTGCGACGGTATCAAGGACATCGACTGCGAAAAGATAATATATTCCGTATGTCCCGAACTCAGAAAGTGCAAGCCCGGCGAACTCAATAACGAAAGACTGCCCTTCCTGAAATACGTCATCTCCTTCGACAACTGGTACGAAGGAATGTATAACTGGTCTCAGATCCCCTATTTCGGCGTTCTGGTCAGTAACGAAGAGTACAACGCGGTCAAGCATTCCATCGATCCGGACGACGTGGTTAACATGCAGTACACTTCGGGCACTACGGGCTTCCCAAAAGGAGTCATGCTTACGCATAACAATATCGTGAACAACGGTATGGCTATCGGCGACTGTATGAAATTCACCACGAAAGACAAGCTCTGCATTCCCGTGCCCTTCTTCCACTGCTTCGGAATGGTCCTTGCTATCATGGCGTCGGTAACGCACGGCGCGGCAATGGTGCCGCTGCTGTGGTACACCCCCATGAAGGTCATGCACGCGGTGGAATACGAGAAATGCACGGCTGTACACGGCGTTCCCACTATGTACATCAGGATGCTCGAGCACCGCGACTTCGCTCGCTACGATTTCTCCTCGCTCCGCACCGGGATCATGGCAGGCTCCCCATGCCCCGTCAAAGTCATGCAGGACGTTATCGACAAGATGAATATGAAGGAGATAACCATTACTTACGGACAGACCGAAGCAAGTCCCGCCTGTACGATGACCACCGTCGACGACAGTCTCGAGAAGCGCGTTGCGACCGTAGGTAAAGAGCTCCCGTTCATGGAGACCAAGATCGTCGATCCCGAGACCGGAGAAGATCTCCCCAACGGACAGCCCGGCGAATTCGTGGTACGCGGTTACAACGTGATGAAAGGCTACTACAAGATGCCCGAAGCTACCGCAGCCGCCATCGACAAGGACGGCTGGCTCCATACCGGCGACATCGCCATCAAAGACGACGACGGCTATTACCGCATCACCGGACGTATCAAGGACATGATCATCCGCGGCGGCGAAAACATTTTCCCGAAAGAGATCGAGGACTTCATCTACACTCATCCGGACGTGGTTGACGTACAGATCGTGGCGGTCCCCTCTCAGAAATACGGCGAAGAAGCGTACGCGTTCATCATCAAGCGCGAAGGGAGCAAAGTCACTCCGAAAGACATACAATCCTATGTCGCCAACAATATGGCTCGACATAAAGTTCCCTCCTATGTCGAATTCATCGACAAGATGCCCATGACGGCAAGCGGAAAGATACAGAAATTCGTACTCCGCGACATGGCGAAAGAGCATCTCAACGTAAAAGGCGACAACTTCGTTTACGTCGATTCCGAACAATAGCCTTATATCGGGCGACCCGAATCCGCAATTCGGTCACCGTAATTACAAAAAAGCGTTCCGTAACGGAACGCTTTTCTTGTTCGTAAGTTTAATAATTCTTGATTATGTCGTAACTTTCTTCTATCGGATTGACTACGAGAGTATATCTTCCGCGCATAAGGCGCAATTCGTTTCCTCTGCGTTCCAGCGAAAATTCGTCCGAGAAATCTCTGTGTATCCCGCCGAGATAGCGGTAGTGCCCGAGCAATTCGAAGTCCTCGTATCCGTAAGAATAAGGACGTCTGTTGATGGGGTCCTCGAAGCCCTGCATGCCTATCTCGTCTCCGTAATAAACGGTCGGAAGACCGGGAAGGAAAAACTGCAACGCGCTCGCTATGCGTAACAGCCTCTTGCCCTTGGCAAGTTCGTCGGGCGTAAGCCTGTACGCTAGACGCTCCGTTTTGGTGGCGCAGGGCACCGCTCCCGAGAGTGCGGTAAGTATCCTTACCGTATCGTGCGTGCCGAGAAGACACATCGAAGACGCGAGCGCTTCTTTGGGATAGTTCTCGACTATAGTCATTATTTCGTTAATGAAAGAATCGATGTTTTTCGTTTTGAGAAGAGCGATCACGGCGTTACGGAATGGATAATTCATCGTGCCGTCCAACTCGTCGCCGAAAAGGTATCTGCGCGCTTCTCCGTAGCTGATCTTTGTCGTCGCGTCCTCCCAGACTTCTCCTATCACGGCTATATCGCCGAGTTCTTTACAGCTCGCGCGTAACCTCTCGATAAATTCGGTACTCAGCTCGTCCGCCACGTCGAGACGCCAACCTCTGACCCCCATTTTCGTCCATTTCTCTATAACGCCGCCCTTCCCCGCTATGAATTTCTGGAATTCTTTGCAGTCGCGGCGTACGGTAGGCACTACGGTCACCCCCCACCAACATGTATATTTGTCGGGATATTCTGAGAACGTGTACCACTTGTAATAAGGACTTTTTTTCGATTGATACGCTCCGACAGAAGGGTAATGACCGAATTTATTGAAATAAATACTGTCTGCTCCCGTATGGTTGAATACACCGTCCAGGATGATGCCGATACCCCTCTTATCCGCTTCGGTCACCAACTCGGCAAACTCTTCCTCGGTACCGAAAAGGCGGTCGATTTTCATATAATCCGCCGTATCGTATCTGTGATTGGAGTGGCTCTCGAATACGGGCGAAAGATATATCGCAGTCACGCCGAGCGAAGCGATATAATCGAGACGAGATATTATACCCTTGATGTTGCCGCCGTAGAAGTCGTTGGCGCGATATACGCCGTCGTCGTCTGCGACGGTGAGTTCTTCTCCCCAACCTTTGAGGTATCCGTATTCGGGACGTAAGCCGTCCTCTACGCGCGCGAACCTGTCGGGGAAAATATGATAGATAACGCCGCCCCTGAGCCAATCGGCGGTCTTGAAACTCTCGTCGTAAACGGTGAGCTGCCATTCGGGGAGCCAATCGCCCGCTACGGCTACGCCGTCGGGATTTTTGCCCACGAAAATACACCCTTCCGCGGTATATACCTCGAAACGGTATCTGTAAAGTCCCGGTTCGTCTACGGTAAAATCGAGAGTGTAATACTTATACTCGCCCGTCGTGCGCTGATAGATCATATCGTAACGCACTGTTTTTTCCCCACGCAAAATCATCCCTACGCCCGTTGAACACGCCGAGATGTTGACAGGGAAAACAAGCGACACCTTCCGGTGCGTTCTGACTGCACCGAAAGGCCGCTTATACTCAATATTGCGAGAATCGAATTTAAGCATTCAAACCGAAATTGGTGATTATTTAACTTTCTTTATGTTCCAAATACGCGACGCGTACTCCTCCACGCTTCTGTCCGCCGCAAAGAATCCCGATTTAGCGGTATTCACGAGAGACATTTTCTGGAAACGGTATTTATCCTTGTACGTGCGATCCACGTTGTCCTGCGCTTCCACATAGGACGCGAAATCGGCAAGCACCATATAAGGATCTGCCGCGGAATGACGACCTACCGTGAGGTTGTCGGCAAGTTCCGCAAAGGACGTTCCCGCTATGCCCGCGCGCAACATGTCGATTATCTGCTTGATACGAGCGTCTTTAGAGTAATACTCGGTGGGGTTGTAGTGGGCGCGCAGTTTTTCCACTTCGTCGGCAAGAAGTCCGAAAATAAAGATATTCTCGTCCCCTACTCTCTCGTGTATTTCGACGTTGGCGCCGTCCATCGTGCCTATCGTCACGGCGCCGTTGATCATGAATTTCATATTTCCGGTGCCGCTCGCCTCTTTACCCGCAGTAGAGATCTGTTCGCTTATTTCGCTCGCGGGCATAATTATTTCGGCAAGACTTACGCGGTAATTCTCGAGGAATACCACTTTGATCTTATCTTTGACGCTCTTGTCGTTGTTGACCATCTGACCGATCATATAGATGAGTCGGATGATAAGTTTGGCGATATAATACGAGCTTGCCGCTTTCGCTCCGAAAATAAAAGTGCGCGGTTCTATGTCGAGATCGGGATTTTCTTTGAGTCTGTTGTACAGATTGAGTATCTGCAACGCGTTGAGAAGCTGTCTCTTATACTCGTGCAATCTCTTGACCTGAACGTCGAATATCGACGCGGGATTTATGATGACGTTGTTGCTCTTTGCAATATACTCCGCAAGACGCTCTTTATTCTTGAATTTGATCTCCGCCCAACGATCCAGCACGTCTTTGTTGCCCTGGAATTTCATGAGCTTCTCCAACTCGTCCGCTTTGCGTATGAATTTGTCGCCGATAAGCTCTTTGATGAAATCGGTAAGAAGCGGATTCGCTTCCGCGAGCCAGCGTCTGTGAGTTATGCCGTTGGTCACGTTGGTGAATTTCTCTGGCGCCACCTTATAGTAATCGGCGAAAACGTCCTTCTTCAAAATGTCGCTGTGCAATGCGGAAACGCCGTTAACGGTATGCGAAGCGACGAGGCAGAGATTTGCCATACGTATCTCGGAATCGGAAAGTATCGCGTTCTCGCTTATGCGCTTCCAGTCGCCGGGGAAGATATTCCAAAGATCCGCGCAGTATCTCTGGTTGATCTCTTTGATGATCTGATAAATACGCGGAAGAAGGCTCTGGAAAAGGCTCTGCGGCCAGCGTTCGAGAGCTTCCTGCATTACCGTGTGGTTGGTGTAGCTTATGACCTCGGTCACCGTCTTCCATGCGTCGTCCCACGACCAGCCGTAATCGTCGAGCAATATCCTCATGAGTTCGGGTATGCACAGCGTAGGATGCGTATCGTTGATATGGATGGCGATCTTCTCGGAAAGATTGCTGAGGTCCTTATTATATTTGAGATGTTTGTAAAGTATGGACTGTATCGAAGCGGATACGAAGAAATACTGCTGCTTAAGGCGCAGAGATTTTCCTTCGATATGGTTGTCGGCGGGATACAGTACTTTGCTTATCGCCTCGGCCATAGCCTTGGCTTCGATGGCTTTGACGTACTCGCCGCGCGAGAACATCGCCATGTCGAGTTCCACGGGAGCTTTCGCGCTCCAGAGCCTCAGAACGTTAACGGCTTCGGAATCGTAGCCGGTCACGTTCATGTCGTACGGCACAGCCATAATGGTGGTATGCCCTTTCTGTTCGCAGATGAGCCTGCCGTTTTCCCAGCGTTCCTCTATCCTGCCGCCGAAACGTACCTCGAATACCTCGTCGCGCGGATTGAGCCATACGTCGCCCTGCGCGAGCCAGTTATCGGGCATTTCCATCTGCCAGCCGTCTACTATCTTCTGCTCGAATATACCGTAATCGTACCTGATGCTGAATCCGCCTGCGGGATAACCCAAAGAAGTAAGCGAATCCATGTATGCCGCGGCAAGTCTTCCGAGACCGCCGTTACCGAGCCCTGCGTCGGGCTCTATCGCCATAAGTTTCTCTATATCGAATCCGAGTTCCTTGACTACGCTTGTCGCGGTGTCGAGAAGTCCGATGTTATACAGGTGGTTGCGCAAAGATCTGCCAAGCAGAAATTCCATGGACATATAGTATATCTGTTTGTAGCCTTTGCTACGTACTTTGCTCTTAAATTCTATTCTTTTCTGTGTGATTCTGTCCTTGACCACGAGACAGAGGGCGCGATACATCATCGTCTCGGACGCTTCTTCGTAGCGCACGCCGAATGTCTTGGCAAGTTTCAGCTCGATGAGTTCTCTCAACTCGTTCTTAGTTAAACGTGACATTTATCCTCCGGAATTATATTATATCCACCCTTGCGGGTTTTAGTGATTACAAAGATTTATAGAGCGCCAAATATTGTTCTGCCGACTTGTCCCATGAGAAGTCCGCGCTCATCGCATTCTTGACTACGCCCTTATACCACAGCTCGGGCTGATAATAACAGTCGAGCGCGCGGCGGATAGCGTCGAGCATATCGTGGGCGTTATAGGTTTTGAAAGTGAATCCCAGTCCTTCTTTCGTCTCGGGATTGAAGGCGGGTACGGTATCCTTGAGACCGCCGGTCTCTCTTACCACTGGGATGGAGCCGTAGCGCATCGCTATCATCTGCGACAGACCGCAAGGCTCGTATTTCGAGGGCATCAGGAATATATCCGATCCGGCGTATATCTTACTCGCTACGTCCGCAGAGAAATAAATCGCGGTGGCAAGCTTTGTCGGGAACTGTTTCGCCACTTCTTTGAGAGCGTTCTCGTACTTCCAGTCGCCCGTTCCGAGTATCACGAGCTGTATGTCCATCGACAGGATGTCGCGGATAACGCCGAGCACGAGATCAATACCCTTCTGAGTAGTGAGGCGCGTAACCATGCCGATGAGCGGCTTATCGTTCTTCGGGAGTCCGAAAAGCTCCTGAAGTCCGTGCTTGTTCTCCGCTTTCTTCGCGTAAGTCTTATAATTGTAATTGGCAAACAGCGCCTTGTCCGTCTCGGGATTATAGAGATCCACGTCGATACCGTTGACGATACCGGTGAGCTTATAACGGCGCGCGTTCAGGATATTGTCGAGTCCGTAAGAATAATAAGGATCGAGTATCTCGTTCGCGTAGGTGGGCGAAACGGTAACCACGCGGTTAGAGGATTCTATACCCGCTTTGAGCATATTGGCGTCGTGCTTGTACTCCGCGATAGCGTAATGCGACGCGGGGATACCGAATACGTTATCGATAACGTACTTGTCCATATTGCCCTGGAACTCGATGTTGTGAATGGTAAGTACCGTCTTCATCGTCTTGTAGCCGTCTACGTAACGATAGAAACAATCGAGATAAAGGGGGCAAAGACCGGTTTGCCAGTCGTTGCAATGCAGAACGTCTGGATAGAATTTCGTGACCTGCATCGTCTCGAGTACGGCTTTGCTGAAGAATGCGAATCTTTCGCCGTCGTCAAAGTGTCCGTAGAATCCCTTTCTCTTGAAATAGAATTCGTTGTCGATGAAGTAATAATCTATGCCGTTGTAATTGCTCTTGAAAACGCCTGCGTATTGATTACGCCAGCCGAGGGGAACGGTGGTATTGCCTATGTACTGAAGGTTGTTGCGGTATTCGGGTTTCATGTCCTCGTAAAGAGGAAGAACGACCGCGACTTCCTGTCCGATATGCTTGAGAGCGAGAGGCAACGCACCCATCACGTCGCCCAATCCGCCGGTGCGGACGAAAGGCGATGCTTCCGATGCAGCTAATAAGATTTTCATACTAACCTCCTGATATTGACGGTATGCCGCCTTGCGGCGGCTTACCGGTCAGACGATTTTGTTTTTGACTATGACGATCGGGTAAGTCTCCGAGCCGGAGATCTGCCTTCCCGCGCCGATGACCACCTGCTTGTCGGTGATGGCGTAAGAGATGTGCCCGTCCTTCATGACGATGCCGTGCTCCATAATTATACTGTTACGGACGACGGCGCCTTCTTCGATGCGCACTTTACGGAAAATAATGCTGTTTTCCACGGTGCCGTTGATAATGCAGCCGTCTGCGATGAAGCTGTTGACGACTTTCGCTTTGTCTTTGTATACGGTAGGAACGGAGTCTTTGACTTTGGTGTATACCTTGCGATCGGTGCCGAAAAGTTCTTCTCTGACTCCGGTCTCGAGGGTACGCATGCTCTCGTTGTAGTAGGTCTTGACGTCGTCCACGATAGCTGCGTAGCCTGCATGTTCGTGGGCGAATATCTTACCTCCCGCCACTTCTTTGAAAAGGACGTCTTTCTCGAAGTCGACGTATCCGCGGGCGTAAGCCTGCTCGACGCGGCTGATGAGAAGGTCTTTCCTGAGAATATAGATGTTGAGGGAAATGAGTCTCTCCTCGTCAGACGGTATTTCGACCGCGCAAAGATCGGTAACTCTGTCCTCTGCGTCTTTAGTGATTATAACGCGCTTACTGCTGTTGACGCAAGCTTTGTGACACAACATCGTGCAATCCGCGCCGCGCGCGATATGCTCGTCGAGTATTGCGTCAAAATCTATATTCGCCGCTATATTGCAGTTGCTTACGCAGACGTAATCTTCCGGCGCTTTCTTGAGATAGTCGAGTACGGTATACAGCGCTTCGATCTTGCCTTTATACACTTCGCGGGAAGTATTGAGGACGAAGGGAGGGAATACGGCTATACCGGAATTCTTTCTGTTGAGATCCCAGTCACGACCCATACGGATGTGATCCATGAGCGAAGAGTAATTGTTACGCGTTATGATACCTATTCTGGTAACGCCCGAGTTCACCAAGCTCGACAAAGTGAAGTCGATAAGCCTGTACCTTCCCGCGAACGGAAGAGACGCCGTGGTGCGGTGTATCGTAAGCTCGTTTAATTTACTCTCGTTGCCGCTGGCAAAGAGTATTGCGACGATTTTCTTATTCATTTTATCTACCCTCCTCCTGAATCATTTCTCCGGCGGCTACTTTAGCTCCGGCGGATATGACCGCCTGGGGCGCTATAACCGCGATCTTCCACTCTCCGCCTTCGGGAGCTTTCTGCGTTTCGCCGATGACCGCGCCTTCGCTGATCACGGCGTTCCAGCCTATGATGGAATGACGTATCTCGGCTCCGGATTTGATCACGGCGTCCGGCATTATGATACTGTCGTGGATAACGGTGCCTTTTTCAACGACCGCTCCGCGGAATATAACGGAATTGACCACCTCGCCGTCCACTTCGCATCCTTCGCTTACCACGGAATTGCGGATCTTCGCGTTCATGCCGACGTAATGCGGCGGTTCGGCGGTATTCCTCGCATAGATCTTCCAGTCGGGATCGTCGAGGTTTATACCGCTCCGGGGATCCAGAACATCCATATTAGCTTCCCAAAGTGAGGAAATCGTTCCGACGTCTTTCCAGTATCCGGAGAAATCGTAAGTATACATCTTCTCACCCGCGTTGAGCATGTTCGGAATGATGTTCTTGCCGAAGTCGTTATGGCTCGATTTATCCTGCTCGTCCGCGATAAGGTACTGCTTGAGCTTAGCCCAGTCGAAAATATAGATGCCCATGCTAGCCTTGGTCGATTTCGGGTGCTTGGGTTTCTCCTCGAACTCATAGATCTTGCCCTCGTCGTCCGCGTTCATTATACCGAGGCGGCTGGCTGCCTCGATCGGCACGTCGAGGACCGCGATGGTACAGGCAGCGCCTTTATCGATATGATGCTGGAGCATCTTCGCGTAATCCATTTTATAAATGTGATCGCCCGATAGTATCAGGACATAGTCGGCGTCGTATCTGTCCACGAAATCTATGTTCTGATAGATCGCGTTTGCCGTACCTTTATACCATTCGCCGGACTTGGCTTTCTGATAAGGAGGCAACACGAAAGCTCCGCCTTCAAGTCTGTCGAAGTCCCAGGGCTGTCCGTTACCTATGTACTGGTTGAGTTCGAAGGGCTGATACTGAGTCAGTATGCCGATCGTGTCGATGTCGGAATTGATAGTATTGGATAACGTGAAGTCTATTATCCTATACTTACCTCCGAACGGTACCGCAGGTTTGGCGACTTTCTGGGTGAGTACCCCCAGTCTCGTGCCCTGCCCGCCGGCAAGTAACATTGCTACGCATTCTTTTTTGACTCGCATAACGGTTCCTCCTAATTAAGTCCGAGATATAGTGCGGTATTGCCCTCGAGCGTGAGGGTCAAGCTTTGTTTGCAACCGTGAGACTCCACGGGTTTTGTCCTGAATTTTTCGGGAATGACCGAATTCCCGCCGAATTTAGGCGAATTACTGTTGAGAATAACTTTATAAACGCCTTTATCCGGCACGCCGAAGGTATAGTCTTCGCGCGTCACGTCGGAGAAATTGATTATCACCACCACGCGCTTGCCGGCTTTGTCCTCGCGGTAAAAAGCCACCACGTTCTGCACGGTATCGTCCACAACGAGCCATTTGAAACCGTCGTAAGTGTTGTCCTGCTCGAACAATGCGGGGTATTTAAGATAAACTTCGTTGAGTTTCTTGACGAAACGGTGTACTCCGGCATGAGTGTCGTACGCAAGAAGGAACCAGTCCAGCGGACGGGTATAATTCCATTCGATGAACTGACCGAATTCGTTGCCCATAAAGTTGAGTTTCTTGCCGGGATGCGCGAACTGATAAGCGTACAACGCCTTCAAAGCGGAAAATTTATCCTGATACGCCCCGGGCATTTTCGAGATCATCGAGCATTTGCCGTGCACCACTTCGTCGTGCGAAAACGGCAGTATGTAGTTTTCGCTGAAAGCGTAAGATATACCGAAAGTAAGTTTATTATGGGCGCCTTTTCGGAAGAACGGATCTATTTTGACGTAATCGGTGACGTCGTTCATCCAGCCCATGTTCCACTTGAAATTAAATCCGAGTCCGCCTATATCCGGCGGCATCGTGACCATCGGGAAAGCGGTGGATTCCTCCGCTATCGTTATGGCGTGCGGATTGCGGCTCAGAACGGTCGCGTTGAGATCTCTGAGGAAGGAAATAGCCTCGATATTGTGATTGCCGCCGTCCTTATTGGGACGCCATTCGCCGCCTCTCCTGTCGTAGTCGAGATAGAGCATGCTCGCCACCGCGTCGAGACGCAGTCCGTCTATATGGTAGTATTCTATCCAGAAGCAGGCGCAGGATATGAGGAAGCTTCTGACCGCGCCCTTGCCGTAATCGAATACCATCGTGCCCCATGTCTTATGCTCCGCTTTTAGGGGGTCGTCGTATTCGTACAGCGGCTCGCCGTCGAAGCGGAAAAGTCCGAACGCGTCTTTCGGGAAATGCGACAAGACGAGATCGAGTATGACCGCGATACCCGCTTCATGACACTTGTCCACGAGATACATGAAGTCGTGCGGGGTCCCGAAACGCGATGTCGGGGCGAAGAAACTGCCCACTTGGTATCCCCAACTCATTTCGAGCGGATGTTCCGTAACGGGTAGGAATTCCACGTGAGTATATCCCATTTCCTTGAGATAAGGGACAAGCGAATCGGCAATATCTCTGTATGAATAATAATTGCCGTCGTCGTGTCTGCGCCAGGAGCCGAGATGCATTTCGTAAATATTCATCGGCGACTCGACGTGGTTGCGACGTTTGAGAGAATCGATAAATTCCTTGTCGTGCCACTCGTATCCGCCTATGTCATATATCTTTGAAGCCGTGGCGGGAGGCGTCTCGGTATGAGTCGCAAACGGGTCGGCTTTCATCAGTATGTCGCCCGCCTGCGTCTCGATACTGAATTTATAAGTATCGTATTTCTTGAGCGACTTGGCGTATCCTTCCCAGATACCGCCTCCGATAGGCGCCATTTTATTCATCGTGCGGTTCCAGCCGTTAAATTCGCCGACGACCGACACCGATTTCGCGTGCGGCGCCCAACAACGGAAACGCCATAATTTCTTGCCGTCTTTCACGACGTAGCTTGCGTGCATGAGACGGAATGCTTCGGCGTTGGTGCCCTCGTTGAATAAATAGATCGGCAATTCGAGTTGTTTGTTCATATGTACTCCCGTTTACGGTTTTATGACGGAATTTAATATATTGAGTCCCAGTTTCCCCGCTTCTTCCGAAGCCTTTACGAAAAGCGCTTCGTTTTCCGCTCTGTCGTACGTTATTCCTATATATCCGCACCCGCTCCCGGTCATCGTCACCCTGTCGAACCCCGCGCAACAAAGCGCTTTACGCGCCGCGAGCTGGGAAGGATTGACGAAGACCGCCGCGGTCTCCAATTCGTTGAAGGGGACGAGATCCGTAAAGTACCCGTCCGTGTCTCCCCCGATACCTCCCAAGTGGTCGTATGCGGCGAATACGCATGCAGTGGACGACGGCGTATTCCCCCATACGAGGGTAAAATACGCTTCCGGCAAAGAGAGCGGCTCTACGTTCTCGCCTTTTGAGCGCACTCGACATGACTTTGCGCCGGAATACTGAAACGGTACGTCAGCGCCCAGTTTAAGAAGAAAATCGCGCGTATATTCGGAGCCGAAAAGCTCACGGCAACAGCGCGCCACTCCCGCCGCGTCGGCGGAAGACCCGCCGATCCCAGCGCCGGACGGAATCCTCTTTACGATATGAACGTCGAATCCGGGGAGCCCGAAGGCTTCTTTGACGATCTTAGCGGCTCTTAAGGCGTTGTCGTCCTGATACGACCTCATATCGTCGTACGTGACCGTAACGCGGTCGCACGGCGCTACCGTCACACGCACCTCGTCGTATACCGGAAACGCGTACATTACCGAATCTATGAGATGAAAGCCCTTCTCATCCCTGCCCGTAACCTTAAGTACCGTATTGACTTTGGCAGATATTTCCGTTACGACGCTTCGCTCCATACTTATATTTATTATAAAATAATGATTAAGCAAAATCAATACCCGCGGCAAATTTTGGTAAAAGATTTTGTATGAGCGAAGGCGCGCGTTCTGAGGTATATACGGAAAAGACACGGCGTGCCGTGTCTTACCGTTTTCCCCTTATTATTCAGTCTATGGGTCGGTACAGAAGTACTTTGTCTCCCCTCTTGAGCGGCAATTCGAGGTCGGGATTGAGCGACATCAGTTCCTCTTCGTCGCTGTTCAGCTCCTTGGCTACGTCAAACAGCGTCTCGCCTTCGCCGACGAGATAGAGACTTATCGCCACGTCGGGAATTTCCTTGTCCGCCAATTCCTCATAGGAAGCGACGTAGGTTATTTCTCTGTCCCCCGAGCCGTGTATCTCCACGCACAGCTCGCCGTTAAGCTCGACGGTATCTCCCGGGCGTATCCTCGCGTTGATCGAAGTCACTACCGCAGAAGCGGTTATGGAACTTCTGCACGCAAACTCTCCACCGATAACGAAACGGAACGGTATTTCGGCAAGCGCGCGACCGGGTTTTCCGTCATTATCGAGGTATATGACTTCGGCGCCCACAATTCCTTCGACCGTAAGGCCGTCGGCGTAACGGGCGTTACACGCGCCTATCCACGGCGCACCGATAAAGAGGAGATTGCGCATTCCAGCTTCTCCCGCGTCCACCGGAAGCGCGCCCGCGAATTTCTCATGAGAACTTATGACGCACTCGTTGTCTTCCACGACGGCGTGCGCATAATCGAGTTTTATATCTTTGGAGCGGCTGTATGCGTCGACCACTATTTCCGCCTCGGTAGCCGCTACCGCGAATCCCTTCACGGATACCACGGTCTCTGTCTTGAGTTCGGCGCCGTTATCCGCGTCGGTCACGCTGACTCCAGTAGATATGACGGTAGGAGTAAAATACGCAGTGTCCGCAGGTGTCACCGTAGGCGCGAGTATTTCCGCTTCGAACGGAGCGGCAAGCGTGCCGTAACCTATCTTTCCGTCGGTGAGATACGTGACGTATGTATAGCATACTCCCTTAATTTCGCATATTTCCGTAGCTGTAGATACATAATTTATACATACTGCCGAATCGGAGGTCAATACTTTGTCTATCTTGTCTCCGACGCGCTCCACGCCTTCCACCAGTATTTCGCTCCCGTTCAAGGGTTCTATACGTTCCACGCGTACGGAGGCGGTCTTACAACACAGCCCTTCCGCGCATTCCATGGTATCGAATCCGGAGGGAAGCACTACGTAACCCTTGATCTCCAGCATGAGCCTTACCTTGAGACGAGTCACGCCCACGAATTCCGTGGCGATAACGTTGGTCGTCGCGTCGACAAAGCTTTTGGGGGTAATGTCCGCCGACTTTATCTCTGCGGTATACTCATACGAATCTTCGATGCTGTCGAAGTTTTCCCCGCTACTGTAGATGACCTTATAAGTCACTCTGTAACCTATACGCGCTTCGCCCTGAATCGGCTCGATCTGCGTAGTACGCGCAGACGCGCTTACGGATACGATGTTCTCCGCGGCGGATACGTCTAAGTCGCGGTCGAGATAGAATTGGATAGGCGTAAAGTTTGCTTTCCTGTCCCCTTTTACAAACATACGGAAGTCCCCCTTTGCTGGTTATACCTAAAGATATTCGCCGAGGGACGCGTATATTCCGCTTGAGCAAAAAATTATTTCACGTTATCGGATCTTTCTTTTATAAAATAGGATATTGCGCGCCATGACGTCGGCATAAGTAAACGTATTTAACCCGCCGTCAGTTAGCCTGACCGTGAATACGTTGGGATACGTGTTTTCTATGACGCCGTCAACCGTCTCGATCTTGTTCCTTCCGCGATTGACCTTGACGGTGAGCGGATACCCGCGCATGTTGTTTAGTTTTGCTATCGTGCTTTCCGTATCGAGCAAAGTATAGTTTCTCATTCTCCTATTATTGACCCTAACGGAAATTTTATCCCCGTACTGCCGTCAAAAAAAGGACCGCCGCGGCGGTCCTTTGGGATACATTGCCCGGATCGTTATTTACGCGAGATCCTTACTTTGATGTTGTGAGACTGTACGTTGAACTCCGCTTCTGCCTCGGGCGCCTCTATCGCGGAAAGCTCTTTAGCGAGAATGTCGGCTTTGATCTTATCGGCATACTTTGCTATAGCCGCGCCGGCGACATCGTCGTCGGTGATTATCTCGGCATAGATGCGCTGCTCGACCGCAAATCCCGCGTCCTTACGCATGACCTGTATCTGACGTATCAGTTCTCTCACTATACCTTCAGCTATGAGTTCGTCGTCAAGCTCGGTATCGAGCGCGAGCGTTCTCGAATTTTCCGTAGTCACCACGAAATTTTTTCTCGGACGGTCGTGCGCGTCGAAAAGATTTCCTTTGAGTCCGCTGAACGCGCCTATATCCACCGAATCCGAAGCGACTTGCTTTGCTAACGCCGCGTGTCCTAAGGCATCGAGTCCGTCCACGAGCGCTTTGAGTTTCTGAGCTTCTCCCTTCAATGCGGCACCCGCTACGCGGAAATTCACGGTGAAATAGACTTCGTTGTACACGCTCGTATCGGAGGTGAACTCCACGTCTTTTACGTTAAGCTCTTCCTTAATGACTCCGATAAGCGGCTTCACCGCTTCGTATTCGCCCTCCTGGGCGGTAACGTACATCTTTGAAAGCGGCTGTTTTACTTTGATCTGCGCTTCGTTACGCATGCGCTGTGCGGTCGCTATGATCTCGCGTGCGATACGCGTGCTTTCCAATACCGCTTTATCCTCGGGAATATCCATGACCTCGGGATACGCCGTAAGGTGGACCGATACGGGAGCGTCTTTCTCTATCTCGCGCACGGTATTCTGATACACGTAATCGGTAAGGAAAGGAGTAATGGGCGCCATCACGCCGATTATAGCCTTGATCGCGTTGTAAAGGCAGGCATAAGCGTTCATCTGGTCCTCCTTGTCCGTGGATTTCCAGAAACGTTTGCGATTTATCCTTATATACCAGTTGGAAACGTCGTCGACGAATACTTCGAACTCTTTCACGAGCGAAGCATGACGGAACGTGTCCATCGCGTTGCGCGCAAATTTAATAAATTCGTTCGTGCGCGTAAGGAGCCACTTGTCGGAATAGTTGAGGTTTTCGTAAACTATCTTATGAGACGCTATGTCGGGATTGTCTATCGCGGCATAAAGATTGAAGAACACGTATATGTTCCAGAATCCTATTATCTTACGGCGCGCTTCGTCGGCGAGGTTGTAACCGAAGCGCACGTCAGAAGCTATGGGATTGCCCATGAAAAGATAACGTATCGCGTCGGCGCCCATCTCTTCCGCCGCGTCGTCGAAACGGATCATATAACCCGTCTTGCTGAATTTGCCGCCGTCCTCTTTGATAACGCTCGAGTGAGCGACGACCTGCTTGTAGGGAGCTTTGCCGGTAAGAGTGACCGACATGAAGAGCAACGAGTAGAACCAAAGCCTTATCTGCTCTTTCATCTCTATTACGAGATCGGAGGGGAAGTTGTTTTCGAAATACTCTTTGTCTTCGAAATACTTTTTGGTCGAGAAAGGAGTTATGCCCGCGTCGAGCCAGCAGTCTCCTACTTCGGGTATGCGCTCGACAAGCTCACCGCAGTTTTCGCAGTGGATCTTTATATTGTCGATGTAAGGCTTATGAAGATGCGGCACTCCGTCGATGTTGCCGTGCTCGCTCCTTGCGATAAGTTCTTCCTTGCTGCCTATAACGGTGACGTGACCGCACTTCTTGCAGACGTAGAAAGGAAGCGGCAGACCGTAGAAACGCTTACGGCTGATATTCCAGTCTCCCATGTTGTTCAACCAGTCGAGCATGCGCTTTCCTGCGAATTCGGGTTCCCATTTGACTGTTTTGGCAGCCTCTATCATCAAAGGCTTGATCTCGTCGGTACGGATATTCCACTCGTCCACGAGCTTGAATACCACGGGAGTCTTGCACCTCCAGCACTTGGGATAGCTGTGAGTGTACATCTCTGTCTTATAGAGTTTGCCTTGCTTTTCGAGAGAGCTGACGACCGCGTCCACTACGTCGGTGGTCTTCACTCCGGTGAACTCACCGAAGCCTTCGGTGATTATGCCTTCGTCGTCTATAGGGCATATTGCGGGGATACCGAGTTTTTTACCCAGCTCGAAGTCCTCCGCGCCGCAACCGGGAGCGATATGCACAACGCCCGTTCCTTCCGTAGCGTCCACGTCTTCCCACGGGACTATTTTATGCGTGAATTTCTGACATTCGAAATCTTCGAAGCAGGTACGGTATTCTTTACCGACAAGCTCCGCACCTTTGAACGGTTCGCTGACTTCGACTATATCTCCTTTAAGTTTTCCGAGCGCGTTTTTGCCTACGATAAGGGGCGAAGAATCGCTCTTGACCTTCACGCGCACATATTCTATTTCGGGATTTACCGCAAGAGCGCAGTTCGACGTAAGCGTCCACGGCGTTGTAGTCCAAAGAATTATTTTATCGTCGGTGCCTACTATCGGCAGTTTAGCGAAAATGGAAAGGTGCTCCATATCCGAGTAAGATCCGCTCATCTCGTGATCGGACAGACTCGTTCCGCATCTCGGGCACCAGGGCATCGGGCGATGCGAGCGTACCAGCCAGCCGCGCTCGTTGCAAACCTTCAGGAAATGCCATATCGAAGTGATGTTCAGATCGGTATTGGTGAAATAGGAATGATCCCAATCCATCCATTGACCGAGACGCTTGCTCTGTTCGGTGATTATGCCCGCGAATTTTTTAACGCGATCCATGCACTGAGTGGTGAATTTGTCGACGCCGTACTTAACGATATCGCTCTTAACCTGGATACCGAGATCCTTCTCGGTCTCGACCTCAACCCACAAGCCCTGCGAATCGAAACCGTTCTGATACTGGCAGGACTTACCGAGCATCGCGTTATACTTGATGTACATGTCCTTCATCGTTCTGCCCCAGGCATGGTGGATACCCATAGGGTTATTGGCGGTGATGGGACCGTCGAGGAAGCGGAAGCGTTCGCCGTTTTTGTTCTTTTCGACGAGTTTATCGAAACAACGGTTATCTTCCCAGAACTTAAGCATCGATTTTTCTATCGCTATAAAATCGGGTTTGCTGTTTTCTTTTTTCATAAAATAGCTCCGTATCGTGTTATACGCAGTAGATTATAACACACGCACGGAATAAAGACAAATATTTTACCTCAATATCGTTTCGATTATTGAGAATACGAACTATAATGCTTACTACGACGGCGCGCCGACTCAGCCCGCCTCTACAATAACGGAGACTACGCCGCGTACTTCCTCGTAACCCTCGGAAGAAGAACGGAATATTACTTCGTACGAATAAGCGTAACCCGCGCTTCCTACCGGAGTGTCCTCGTCTTCCGCAAAGCTCCATCCGGCCGTAAAATACTTCTCGGCGATTTCTCCCAAAGTAACGCCTTCTATCACCCTGTATTCCTCAAATAACGGATAATAGTCCGGAGCTTCCGTACCGTCGGCTTTCTCTATACGCGGTATGACGGCAAGATAGCTCTTACCGCACCGCGAGCACACCATGAGTTGCCTCCCCTCGGTATCGAAGGTTGCGGGACGATCGTATTCGCTATCCACTGCGACATAATCGTGCGCGCATTCAGCGGGAGTATTATCCTCGCGGCTGAAAATATCGGTGCCGAAATACAAAGCGAGCGCAACGACCGCCGCTATAACGACAACGGCTGCCGCGCTTAAAATTATGATCATATTCTTTTTCGACAGCGATTTTGCCATACACGCATTTTACCACCGCACACAAAAAGTGTCAACGTAACAATTTCAACGATTGCGCGGAAACGACTCAATATGTTATCATTATCGTTAGGAGAAACATATATGGCAATACCGAGCGGCAAAACGATAGTTATAACGGGAGCTTCTTCCGGGATAGGCAAGGAGCTTCGCAAGTTACTCACGGAACACGGCAACACCGTAGTCAACATATCCCGTCATCCCGACAAATCGGACGATATGAGCTACGCCGCCGATATGAGCGACCGCGAAAGAGTGAAGGAGGTATTCAAGAAAATAGGCTCGCGTTTCGGCAAAATTGATATTTTGTTCCTGAACGCAGGCTACGGACTTTCGGGTCCCGTAGAACTTATTCCGGATACCGAAATAGAAAAAATCAACGACGCAAACTTTCTCGGCGCAGTATGGTCTACGCGAGCCGCGCTCCCCTATATCCCGCGCGGCGGGAGGATAATTTACACAGGTTCCGTGAGCGGTATAATACCCATGCCGTACCGCACGATGTACAACGCGACGAAAGCGGCGCTTATAGAGTTCGCGATGAGTATGTCGATGGAGCTCAAGCCTTTGGGCATAAGCTCGAGCGTAATGCTGGTGGCGGCCGTGGAAACCGATTTCGCTTCGCGCAGAACGAAATTCACAACGAAAGATCCGCGGTATGCGGAAGCGGTCAACGCCTGCGACGAATTCATCGACGGCAAGGGCGGCAAGAACGCTACGGGTAAACTCACGGCGCGCAAAGCCGCCGAAAAGATAGTGCGCCGCGCCGGCAAACGGCGCGCCCCGCTCCGCTCTCTCATCGCGACCCCGCTGTATTACCTTGCCTACCCTCTCGCGCTGTTGTGTCCTTCGCTCGTGATACGCATCGTCGCCAACGTATTTATGGGAAAAGCGTAAAGCCGCGAGTAAAATTTGCTCTACGTAAAAACGCCGCCACATTACGTGACGGCGTTTTCGTCTACTGTTTATTCGTCGGGTCAGCTTTCCGAAGGCGCTTCCTTTCCCCCGGTTTCCGGTTCGTCTTTAACTTTCAGTAATTGTTTGGCGAGTTTCGTCGTTTCCTTTTCGAGATATACCGTGATACGTTCCGCTTCGATCTTGATTTTCTCGTTCGGGTCATATTCGGTGGGCTCACCTATCAATATCCTGCGCGTTTTGACGTCGCAATAGCTCGGATAGAACTTAAGTGTTTTGCCGGTAGCTTTATAGTAATAATATGCCGAATAGGCAAATCCTCTCTGGAAAGCGAGCATATATTCGTTGTACGGAGTGTCTTTCGTCTCCGCAAAAATAATCACCTGATTGCCTTCTTCGAGCGATTTGACGGTGGCGTTATAGGTTTCTTTCACTTTGAGGTCATGCCAGACGGGTATCGTGTCGTAACTTTTGTAGTAAAAATTGATTATCGGCATCAACACATACGCGAGCGGCATAAGGAAACCCAATTTCGTTACCTTCGCAAGCACGGTACGGAAATGATGTATAGCGTTTTTATAGGTAAAAAGTTTGGCGTTGGACCAAAAGTTGATTTTTTCGCCGTAAAAGAGTTCGTAAGCGAACGGCGCCTGTAAAGAAGTATGGTTGCAAGTGACGATGCAAGGTGCTTCGGGTTTTTCGGAAGTAAAAGAGAATTCCGCTTTTTTGCTGAAGAAACCGACAAGCTTATTGAAACCTGTCGCGAATTTACCGTACTTACGCTTATTGAAATTAAGTTTCGCCATTCGACTTCTCCGGGATAAAATATGCAGCAAAAAGCGCTATTATCCCGTGAAGGAAAAAGCGGTCTGCGGCACCGAATAAAGTATAACGTAAACCGACGAAAAAATCAAGCGAAGCCCCGCCGAAACAACCGCGAAGCGCATACGAATATAAATATCGGCAAAACGCTTGCAAAAATTATAATCGTTTGGTATTATATATAAGCACCTTGATACGGACGATTAACTCAGTTGGTAGAGTGTCTTCTTGACGTGGAGAAAGTCAGGGGTTCGAGTCCCTTATCGTCCACCATAAGCAAACAAAATTGAACCCGGTTTTGTTTGCTTTTTCTTTTATCAACCTAAGGCAATCCGTGGTTTGCGGACTGCCTTTTTTGTTTTATCTTGCGTGGTTTAGACTTTCATTACGGTATAAATCGGAACGGATATCGTCTGTCCGCTTTGCGGCACGGTGTAAGGAAGATACAACATTTTTTCGTAAAAAGAAAAGCCCCGATTTTCATCGGAGCC
>CALVNM010000003.1 GCA_944349735.1 uncultured Clostridia bacterium
TAAATTCGCCAACGCGAGTTGCGTGGTCAAATACCGCGACGATTTCACCGAAACGATAGAGAATTATCAGGATAACGCGGATTTTACGTTGCCTTACATCTGGCTTAACGATCCCAACGCCAACAGCTTCCGCAGTTATATTTTCCCGGCGCTTTCTCTCCTGTTGCTCGCAGGGCTTGCGATATACATGATCGTCACTCTGCGCAAGCAAGGCGGCGGCATGGGCGGCGCGATGAGCTTCGGCAAGACAAAGTCCAAGGTCAGCGAACACGTCAAAGTGCGCTTCGCCGACGTCGCGGGCGCCGAAGAAGAAAAGGTGGAACTCAAGGAGATCGTGGAATTCCTGAAATCTCCCAAAAAATTCCGCGACGTGGGCGCGAGAGTACCTAAAGGCGTACTGCTCGTAGGCCCTCCCGGAACGGGCAAAACGCTCTTTGCCAAAGCCGTCGCCGGCGAAGCGGGCGTCCCCTTCTACTCCATATCCGGCTCCGACTTCGTCGAGATGTTCGTAGGCGTGGGCGCGAGCCGCGTGCGCGATCTTTTCGCCCAGGCGAAGAAAACGCAGCCCTGCATCGTATTCATCGACGAGATAGACGCGGTCGGACGTAAAAGAGGCGCGGGTCTCGGCGGAGGCAACGACGAACGCGAACAGACCCTCAACCAGTTGCTCGTACAGATGGACGGCTTCGAAGAAAACGAAAGCATCGTCATCATGGCGGCTACAAACCGCGCCGACGTTCTCGATCCCGCCCTGCTCCGTCCGGGCAGATTCGACAGACAGATATACGTCAATCTTCCCGACGTCAAAGGAAGAGAGGCGATATTCCGCGTCCACGCGCGCAACAAGCCCGTATCGCCGGAAGTCGATTTCCGCAACCTCGCCCGTCTCACGACAGGGTTCAGCGGCGCGGACATAGAGAACCTTCTCAACGAAGCCGCCATCATCGCGGCGCGCGACGACCGCAAGGTGATACAGATGAAGGATATTCTTGAGGGTATCAACAAAGTCATCGCCGGACCGCAGAAGCGTTCGCGCGTGATAACCGAGAAGGACAAACGCATTACCGCCTACCACGAAGCGGGACACGCGCTCGTGGGAAGGCTCCTCAAAAACTGCGACGCGGTGCAGGAGGTCTCCATTATCCCCAGAGGAATGGCGGCTGGCTACACGATCAGCCGTCCCAAGACGGACGACTCGCACACCACTTATTCGCACCTCGTCGACACGATAGCGATGACCATGGGCGGAAGGGCAGCCGAAGCTCTCATAATCAAGGATATTACGACGGGAGCTTCCATGGATATCAAGCAAGCCACCTCGATAGCGCGCAGCATGGTCACCGAATGGGGTATGTCCCCCGCCCTCTCTAACGTCTATTACGGCGGAGAACAGGAAGTATTCATCGGAAGGGATTATCAGACTCAGGCGAGCTACTCCGACGAAATAGCGGCGCTCATCGACGCCGAGATCCGCAAGATAGTGGACACCGCGTACGACCGCGCGTACAAGCTCCTCTCCGAAAACACCGCTATCCTTCACGCAATGGTGGAACTCCTCTACGAGCATGAGACCATCTACGGCGACGAAGTGGATATGCTGATTGACGGCAAGACGCCCGAAGAAGTGACGGCGTACATCAACGAGAAGAAAGCAAAGCTCGCCGAAGAAGCCAAAGCGCGCGAAGAAACCCTGCGCCCCGCGCCCGTACTCGGAAACGCCTCCGAAATAATCGTGAAAGAAACTCCGGCTCCCGAAGCGGAAAAATCCGACGGCGCCGAAAACGAGGAAAAAACGGAAGACGCGACCGGAACGGAGACGGCGGAAGAAGCGAAAGAGGAAACGGCGGAAAAACCCGTCGAAACGGAAAGCGCCTGCGACGTACAACCCGACAAACCCGCGGAAGGCAGCGCCGACGATACGGACAAGCCGGATAAAGGCGACGGCGAATAACGCGCCTCCCGGCGAACCGGGTTCCCGAACAAAAAAGGAGCGGCAACGCTCCTTTCTTTTTTACTTATATCTCCGTTTCTCGCGGTATTTTGCGTGCCGTTATCCTTATTTTTCCCATTTGGGAATGAACTCTTCGGACGCGGAGTCGGCGGTCTGAATGTATATGTCCGCTATACCGAGTTTTTCGGCGTGAGCGACGACCGCTTTGTATTCGATAGGCTTGAGCTTTCGTGTTATCGTCCTGCCCGTAACGGGAGTGAACTGAGACATGAGGCTTAAGGTTATATCCTTGCCGAATCGCTCCGCGAGCATGTCGAGCGCCTCTATACTGTTCCGAACGAACCCGGGCAAAACGAGGTGCCTTATAATCACGCCCCGCTTTATAAGCCCGTTTTCGTAGACCGGAGGCTTCGCTTTAAGCATTTCTTCTATCGCGTCGAGCGCTGTCCGCGGATAGTCGGCGCGTAAAGAAAGTTTCCTCCCGAGCGATTCGTCCGAATATTTGAAATCGGGAAGAAAGACGTCCGCATAGTCCGACATTTCGCGTATTATCTCTCTCCTCTCGTATCCCGACGTGTTATACACCACCGGAACGGAGGGACGGTAAATGTCGAGAGAGGCTCTTATCTCCAGGCTCCACTGCGTAGGCGTTACGAGATTTATGTTATGCGCGCCCTCTGCTTCGAGCCTTCGGTAGATGCCCGCGAGTTCCTCCGGCGCGTATTCCTTGCCCTCCGGCATGCGGCTTATCTCGTAATTCTGGCAGAATTCGCATCTCATCACACAACCGCCGAAAAAGACCGTTCCAGAGCCTTTTACGCCGCTTATCGGCGGCTCTTCGTAGAAGTGGAGCGCCGCCCTGTTTACGACGGCTTTTTCGCCGGCAAGGCATTTGCCTCTCTCGAAGGCGCGATCGACGCCGCACATATTGGGACAAAGATAGCATTTCATCGGCTTATCCGAAAAAATAGATCTCGCCGGTCACGGCGTACGTCACTACCCATAACACGCTTACGGCGACCACCTGTATCAAAAGATATATATATATGGAATACCTGCCCGGAACGGTGAGGAACCTGTTCCACTTCCCGTCGAGCCCGGGAAGAAGGGACTTCTTCTCGTTATAGAGTATCGGCGCTATGGCGGCGCCTGTCATAAAGAAACCGAAGAAAGGAAGCAGCGGGAAGTAGTCCGCCGTCCACCAGCCCTCGGTATAGAAGAACATACCCGTGACGGGAGTCGTATCCGGCACCGTGGTATATGAAGTATTGACCTCGTACAGGGTGACGTTGCAGGTATAGTTGACGATGAGGAGCGCCACGGCGCAGGCGGCGTAAACGCCCGCCTTGATAAACCTATAATATTTACTGCGCGAAGCGGTGAGTTTCAGGAAGGCTTCGAGCACCGCGAAAAGGAGTATGCAGAGGGCAAGGCAATGCAAGACGCCGAATTGTATATAGACGGAACCCATGTCCAGCCATTCCTGAAGAAGGTACGTTACCCCCGAAACGGCGAGCGCGACGAAAGCGAGCCTTAACCCTCGCCAAAAATTGTTTCTGCTGAACGCCGTACAAGTTCCGGATACGAAAAAGAAAATGAACACGAATACCGGCCAGCCGAAAAGCCTCCAGTCGCTGCCCCAGTAATCGAGCGCGAATTTGCCTAACTTTATCAACGCTTCGCTTGCGGAATATTCCCAGCCGCCGGAATAGAAGATGTACCCGATAGCGTACATCGTGTGATCCCATACGACGAGCAGTATCGCCAATCCGCGGAGCGCGTCCAATTCCCACGCGCGCGGTTTTCTCTTTTTCGTCTTCAGGGTGTCTTCGTTCATCGCCGTTCGTCTTTGTACTCTATGCTTCGGAGAGTCTTTTTCCCGCCGTCCAGATCGTACACTTCGAATCTGTCGGAGTACTCGTGTATAAGTGTGTCCGCTTCCACCGCGGAAAGGTATATCTTGGGTTCTTCCTTTATGCTTACCGCGTCGTAACCGTATACGTCGTCATAGAACGGATCGTATTCCTTCTCTTTGGCTGCGCTCGTCTTTCGGTATCCGTATATGTCGTCAAGGGTTCCCGAACTTTCGTTTTCGTCGTATACGCTTCTTCCGGCGCGCCTTCTCTGCGGGCTGTCGCTCTCTTCCCGATACGCCTCTTTTCCCGCTTCCTTGCGAGCGCGTTCCTCGGTTATCTTCCTGCCGCGTTCTATCGCTTTACGTCTCCGTTTTTCTTCGTGTTTCTTCTCCCACTCTGATATCTCCTCTTTTTCCTTTTCCTTCTTCTTCGCCTCGTCGTCCTGCTTTTTCCATATCGGATTGCGGAAGCCTTCGGCTACGCTCCTGAAAGGTTTGACCACCGCGTTACGCCCGAGAATTATGAGGAATATGACTACGCAGAGCGCAAAGCCCACGAGATACAGCGTCTCGTACACGCCGCCCGCGAACGGATTAAACTGCCATACGAGATACAGCACGCCGCCGAACAGCGCGTATAAGGCGGGTACCCACAGTCCCGTGTACCACAGGATCGCCGCCACCGCCTTGGCTATACCGAAAAGCACCGAAACCAACGCCCGCAATATCGACCCCAAAAGGAGTCCTGCGGCGCATCCCTTGACGTTTACCATTTAACGGGTTATCTTCTCTATGCCGCCCAGATATTTCCTCAATACTTCGGGCACGGTCACGCTGCCGTCGGCGTTCTGGAATTGTTCCACGATGGCGGGTATTACCCTGCTCGTGGCGAGTCCGGAGCCGTTCAGCGTATGGACGAACGCCGTTTTGCCGGTGGCGGAATCGCGGTAACGCGTATTGTTGCGGCGCGCCTGATAATCGTTGGCGTTGGATACGGAGCTTACTTCCTTGTATATACCCATGCTCGGTATCCATACCTCTATGTCGTAAGTCCTCGCCATAGATGCGCTGCAATCGCCCGCGGCAAGCTTGCTGACGCGGAAATGCAATCCGAGTCCTTCAACGAGCTTTGCCGCCTTCGCGACAAGCTCTTCGAAGGCTTTGCCCGATTCGGAGGGCTTGGCGTACTGCACCATTTCCACCTTGTTGAACTGATGTCCGCGTATCATGCCGCGCTCTTCGCTCCTGTAACTGCCCGCCTCTTTGCGGTAGCAGGGAGTGTATGCGAAAAGTTTGAGGGGAAGCATGCTTTCGTCCATTATCTCGCCTGCGTAAATATTGACGAGCGCCGTCTCCGCGGTAGGAAGCATGAAGCGGTTCTTTTTCCTGTCCTCTTCTCCCTCGAGCCAGTAAACTTCGTCCTGGAATTTCGGGAACTGCCCCGCGCCCAGTCCGCAGTTGTACCCGAGCTGATGGGGCGGCAGTATGAATTCGTAACCGTCTTTAAGATGTTCGTCGATGAAATAATTGAGGAGCGCCCATTCGAGCCTTGCTCCCATTCCGCGGTAAAGCCAGAAACCGCCGCCAGAGAGCTTGACGCCGCGTTCGTAGTCGATGAGTCCGAGATCGACGCACAGATCGACGTGGTTTTTCGGAGTAAAGGCGAATTCTGTGGGCTTGCCCACCACCTTAATCACTTGGTTATTCTCCTTCTCGCCCGCGAGAAGATCGTCGTCGGGCATGTTGGGAAGCCCGAGAAGGAAGTCGTTTATCCTGACTTCGAGTTCAGCTATCTCCGCGTCCGCCTGCGCGATCCTGTCGCCCAGAGCGCGCATTTCCTCGAATATCTTTTCGACCGGTTCGCCGGCTTTCTTAAGCTTGGGTATCTCCGCGCTGACCTTGTTGCGCTTCGCTTTCAGCTCCTCGACGGACTGCTTGGCCGCTTTCCGCGCGGCGTCCCAGCCGAGCATTTCCGTGAAGTCGACTTCGTAACCCTTCTTCGCAAGAGCCGCGCTGACTTTGCCGCTGTCGCTTCTTATGAGATTGATGTCCAACATTTTTGCTTCCTCCGTATCGGTTTTCCGAATTGAAATTTATTTTTCCACCGGTGTGAACGGTCAGCCGTTCGCCTTGATGAGATAGTCGTATATGAAGCCGTCGAGATCGCCGTCCATGACGGCGTTCACGTCGGTGTTCTCGTAGCCCGTGCGGTGATCCTTGACGAGCGTGTAGGGGCAGAATACATAGCTCCTTATCTGCGAACCCCACTCTATTTTCTTGATCTCGCCTTTGAGACTCATCGCCTCTTCCATCTGCTCGCGCTCCTTGAGCTCGACGAGCTTACTGTACAGCATGCGCATCGCCGTCTCCTTGTTCTGTACTTGGCTGCGTTCGTTCTGGCACCAGGTGACTATTCCGGTAGGTATATGCGTTATGCGTACAGCGGACTCGGTCTTATTGACGTGCTGACCGCCCGCGCCCGACGAACGGCAGGTGTCTATCTTAAGATCTTCGGGATTGATCTTTATCTCGTCGTCGTCGATTATCTCGGGCATCACTTCGAGAGAAGCGAAGCTCGTATGCCTTCTTTTGTTGGCGTCGAAAGGACTTATTCTTACGAGTCTGTGCACCCCTTTCTCGGCTTTCAGGAACCCGTATGCATTAGTTCCGGAAAGCGTAAAAGTCACGCTCTTGATGCCCGCTTCGTCGCCGTCCTGATAATCCTGTACGCTGACGGCGTAGCCTTTACGCTCCGCATAGCGTCGGTACATACGGTAGAGCATCTCCGCCCAATCCTGCGCTTCGGTGCCGCCCGCGCCCGCGTGAAGCGTGAGTATCGCGTTCAGTCCGTCGTATTTGCCGTTGAGGAGCGTTTCGAGGAAAAGCGTCTCCGAATCTTTTCCGAGCGCGTCGAGCATGTCGGCTATTTCCGCCGCCGCGCCCTCTTCTTCCATCTCCTCCGCCATGTCCATGAGTTCGGCGGCGTCGGTCACTCTTTTGCGCAGTTCCGCTATTTCCGTAAGTTTGCGTTCGCTCGCCGCTATCTGCATGTTGACCGCTTTCGCCTTGTTGAGATCGAGCCAGAAGCCTTCCTTTTCCTGCTCCGCGCGAAGGTCGCCTAGCTCTCTTTCGAGCTTGTCCGTGTCGAGAGCTTTAGCCGATCTCTCTATAGAGTCTTTAAGCTCTCCGAGCCTTATTCTCTCAGAATAAAAATCCATATTCCTATCTCCCGCAGCAGTTCTTGTATTTTTTGCCGCTGCCGCAGGGGCAGGGGTCGTTGCGGCCGGGTTGCTTCTTCTTATCGGTATTTACGACCGTCACTCTGCGCTGTTGGGCGCGCGTATAAAGGTTTATCCTCTCTATCACGGCGTCTATATCGAGCTTGGCGAGTATCATCGCCGTATTGTCCTGAATGGTCTCTATCATCGCGTCGAACATCTCGAATCCTTCGCGCCTGTATTCCATGACGGGGTCTTTCTGCCCGTATCCGCGCAGCCCTATCCCCTTACGGAGCGCGTCCATGTTGGAGATATGGTTCATCCACTGCTTATCGACCTGATTGAGAAGCACGTTCCTCTCGGTGCGCTTGAAATCGATACGGTTTTCTTCGGCTTTCTTGATTTTCGCTTCGTACTGCCTGATAGCCGTCTCGAGGACGAGATCTTCGACCTTCTCTTCGCTGAGTTCGCTGAGCAGTTCGGGGGTTATGAGTTCCGTCCCCTTCTCGAGAAGCTTGAGTTCGAGCGCGGAATTGAAAGAAGGTATGTCCACTTCCTCTTCCGATTCGTCGTAATTGAGGAACGTTCCCACTATGCCGAGCGCGAGCGGCTCGAAATACTTCAGTATCTGTTCGTGCACGTCCTTGCCGTCGAGTACGGCGTTGCGCTCCGAATAGATGAGCTGACGTTGCTTATTCATCACGTCGTCGTAATTAAGGACGTGTTTACGTATGGCGTAATTGTTCTCTTCGCATCTGCGCTGAGCGGTCTCGATCTGCTTGGACAGGAAGGAGATCTGAAGCATCTGACCTTCCGCCATTATGCCCTTGAGCCTGTCTCCGCCGAAAAGCCTCAGAAGATCGTCTTCGAAAGAGAGGTAGAAGCAGGACGAACCGGGATCTCCCTGACGTCCGCTACGGCCGCGAAGCTGGTTGTCGATACGGCGCGCTTCGTGTCTCTCGGTACCTATCACGCGCAGTCCGCCGAGCGCGCGCACTTCCTCTTTTTCCGCGTCGGTCTCGCGCTTGAATTCCGCTATAAGCTCTTTATAACGGGCGCGCGCCGCGATTTCTTCTTCCGCGCTTACCGCGTTGAACGCGGAAGCGGTCTCTATGAGTTCGGGCGTGAAGCCCTCTTTCTCCATCTTCTGTTTCGCCATGAATTCGGGGTTGCCGCCGAGCAGTATGTCCGTTCCGCGCCCCGCCATGTTGGTGGCTATCGTGACCGTCCCGACTCTTCCCGCCTGGGCTATAATCGCCGCTTCCTCGGTATGGTGCTTGGCGTTCAGGACGTTGTGCCTTATGCCCTCTTTCCCGAGCATCGCCGAGATCTCTTCGCTCGCCGCCACGTTGGTGGTGCCCACCAATACGGGCTGCCCTTTCGCGTGCGCTTCGCGCACGTCTTCGATGACTGCCGCGAGTTTCTCCGCCTTGGTGCGGTATATCTTGTCCGCTTCGTCGTTGCGGATCACTTTGAGATTCGGCGGTATCGGCACGACGTCAAGCTCGTATATGCCTCTGAATTCCGCTTCCTCCGTCATCGCGGTACCGGTCATGCCCGAAAGCTTCTTGTAAAGCCTGAAGAAATTCTGGAAAGTGATCGTGGCTATCGTCTTGTTCTCTTTCTTGATGGCGACCTGCTCTTTCGCTTCGATCGCCTGGTGCAGTCCGTCCGAATAACGTCTGCCGCTCATCTTGCGCCCGGTGAATTCGTCGACGATGATGATCTCGCCGTTCTCCACGATGTAATCCTTGTTGAGGTGCATGAGATAGTTGGCGCGGAGCGCGGAATTTATGCGCATCGAAAGTTCGGCGTTCTCCGCGTCTCCGAGATTGTCTATACGGAAATAACGCTCCGCTTTCGCCACGCCCTGTTCGCTTAAAAAGACGTGATTGTCCTTCTCGTCCATCACGACGTCTTCTTCGCCGTCGAGACTCTTGACGAAACGGTCGGTCTGAACGTAAAGTTCTCCCGATTCTCCCGCCATCGCCGAAATGATGAGCGGCGTGCGCGCCTCGTCGATGAGGATACTGTCCACTTCGTCCACGATGGCGAATTCGTGTCCGCGCTGGACCGCCTTTTCGCGCTCGGTGACCATGTTGTCGCGGAGATAGTCGAAACCTATCTCGTTATTGGTGGCGTACGTTATGTCGGCGGCGTAAGCCGCTTTGCGTTCCTCGTTCGACATGCCCTGAGTGACCACTCCTACGGTGAGTCCGAGGAATTTGTATATCTTGCCCATCCATTCGGCGTCGCGGCGAGCAAGGTAATCGTTCACCGTGACTATATGGACGCCCTTCCCCGTAAGCGCGTTGAGATATGCAGGAAGGGTCGCAACGAGCGTTTTGCCTTCGCCGGTCTGCATTTCGGCGATCCTGCCCTGATGAAGAACGATGCCGCCCAAAAGCTGAACGTGGAAATGGCGCATGTTGAGAACGCGCGCTCCTGCCTCTCTCACGACGGCGAAAGCGTCGGGGAGGATATCGTCGAGCTTCTCGCCCGCGGCAAGACGCGCCTTGAGGGCTTCGGTCTGCGCGGAAAGCTCATCGTCGCTCATCGCTTTGTACTTATCGGAAAGTTTCTCTATTTTGTCCGCCGTGACTTCGAGCTTTTTAAGCTGGCGTTTCTTTTCGCTTCTGAACAGAAAATCTGCTAAACCCATTTTTGCCTCATTGTTGCCGCGCGCGCGGATATTGCCCGTGCGGGCGCGTTGCGCGGTTAATATATAATCTTACACATTATAGCATAAGGTAAACGGTTCCGCAAGCGTTAGTCGCGTTCCGCGCCGATTTGCGAAAACAGGCGCGAAATCGGCGCGCTCCCCTCTTACGCGACAAAAGTCGCGCCGCCGCGCAAAGCGCGGTAAGAGGTTTGCCTCCGTAAGGCATAAAAAACGCGGCGGAATACCGCCGCGTCTGTCGGAACAACCTAATTTTGTTTCGCCGTTTTTTTCTTTTCTTGCGGTTCGACGATCGGATGTTCTTTGAGATACGCCTGTCTCTTGTCCCACAGCTTCTTGAGTATCGGAATGAGTATCGCGCCGCCTATAACGAGTATCACCGACCAGAACTGCGACGGGCTCATACCGGGTACGAACTCCCCTCTGTCGTCGTCGCGGAAGTACTCGATAACGAAACGGAATATGCCGTAAAGTATCATATACAAGGGAAGGTTATAGGGATGCGCTTTTTTGAGATATACGGCGATCAGGATACCGAAAACAATGAAAAGGAATACCGCTTCTATCAAATTGGTAGGAATGACCTTCTCGGTCAGACCGCCCGTCTCGAGGTCTATGAACTGTACTCCTATGGGACTGTCGGTAGGTTTGCCGTAACAGCAGCCTGCCATGAAACAGCCCACTCTGCCGAAGGCGTGGCCTATGAGGATGCCGAGTGGAACGTTGCTGACGATGTCTATCATCTTGCTCTGATAGCGGTTGCGGAAAATGTATGCGAGGAGTATGAATACCGCCGCTCCGCCGATGAGTCCGCCGTAAAACGTCAGCCCGTTATAGCCGAAACCCGCCTCGGGATTTTCGATATAGCTGTAAACCGACTGGAAGAGCGCCGCAAAGCCGAAACCCGCCGCCGCGGTAACCACTCCGTCGACGGTAATGAATTCGACGTAACGGCTCTCGATCTTATCGCGTTTTGCGAGGCACCAGAAAACAATGAAGCACGCGAGTACGCCCGCGCCGAGTAAAATTCCGTACAGGGTTATGAACCCGCCTATTTCGTAAGGATACACGTACGACCTCCGTCTTACCGTCTGTTATCGTAATATTATACAACTTCCGTGAAGATAATTCAATAATAATATACCTTATAGGCGCGATCCGTGTTATAATGGTGAAAAATCCAAGGAGCGGGTATGTTCGACAGGAGCAGAAGGACGCGGCGCGCGGGATACGACGTGGAAGGCATCGGAGAAGGCGTGTACCGCATTAACGAATATAACGTGGCGAATTGCTATCTCGTGATCGGAAGCGAAAAGGCGCTCCTTATCGACACCGGCGCGGGTGTAAACGATCTCGGTAATATAGTGACTTCGCTTGCGGGCAACAAGCCCGTGGAAGTCGCCCTTACCACGGCGCTGCCGTGGCACGCGGGCGGAAGGAGCCGCTTCGGGAAGATATATCTGTCCGAAAAAGAAATCCCCCTCCTCAAAAGATGCACTCTCGCCGCACGCAAGGCTTATCTTGCCGGTCTCAAATTCTTCTTCCGACTCAAGGTGATACGCTTCCGTAACTGCCGATGGGTGCGCGGAGAAGAGCCGGAACGCGTGTTCGTGAAAGAAGGCGACGCCATAGACCTCGGCGGCAAGACCGTACGCGTGTACGAATCCAAAGGTATAACGCGCGGTGCGCTGAGCTATCTAGCAGAAGAAAACAGGCTGCTTTTCGTAGGCGACACTTACAATCCCTGCACCTATCTGGGCATAAAGCGTGCGGCAAAAACGGAAGAGCTCAAAACCACGTTGCAACGCATATTGCGCGGCAATACGTACGACGCGATATTCGCCACGCATTTCGTGGCTCCGGTGCCGCGCGACAAAGTGCAGGACGCGGTGGACTGTATCGAAAGGATAGTGCGTCACACCAACGGTCTGCCCTTTCCGCACGTCTCGAGTTACCGCGGCTACACGGTGGTGAACTGGGGACACAAGCGCAGAGTTCGCAGACACCGCCCGAAAAAATCGGAATCGGACGACTTCGCCGGCGAATAAAAGAGATAGGCTCCCGCACAAACGGGAGCTTTTATTTTTTAACGCCGTATATCCTTCCCGGTCACGGCTTTAACGAGCTTTCTTTCCCACTTTCCGACGGCGCGCGGCGTGTAAACCGCAGGGATCCTCCGCGCTGTCTTTATCGCGCGCTTGCCGCGCGTGAGCATCGCGTTCACCCTGAGGAGCGCGGGAAGTTTTTTAAGTCCCGCCGCTTTTACTTTCCTCAACGCTTCCTTTACTCCTATATTAAGGAAGTGACCTTTCGCAAGCGCGCAAACGTCGTCGTTTGTAAGCACTTTCGACGTTAATAACCACCCGAGCAGTTCGTCGGGAAACTCCAGAACTCCCCTTTTCGTAACGTCCACGCCGCAGAATTCGGCTCCGAAAGCAAGATAAAAATCCCTCTCGTAATTCCAGAGATTTTTTACGGAAACGGCTTCTTCCGCTCCCTTTCCGGCGGCTTCCGTAAGGCATTTCGCGAGCATTCCGGCAGCCGCGAGCGAGGTCGCTATACCGCTGCCGAGCATAGGCACGGTCATATACGCCGCGTCGCCTATCGCGGCGTAACCGTCCGCGACCATCCGCGTCGCGGGATACCTTACCGGTATGCGGTACATGCCGCCGCCTCTCACCGTTTCCGCGCCTATAGTCGGATTTTCTTTTTCGAGTTGCGCTATCGCGGAAGCGAATTCCTCTTCGTTCGCGCCGCCCAGTCTTCCCGCCAATACGTCCACTTCGTCGCCGTCCTGTATCGCCCACGCTATCCCGCGCTCGCCCTTATGCTTCAGATAAACTTTGTTCGTATACTCCGCTTCGGGGGCGTCCGCGTTCTTCCTGCGGAAGGCGCGATAGGTAACGAATATCTCGTCCGCTTCGTGTACCGTCACGCCGGGAACGTCCTTTTTCAGCGAGGAAAAGGCGCCGAGCGAATCCACCACGAGATCCGCGTAAATCTTTTCGCCGTTCGCGATTATCCCTTTGACGCGCCCGTTTTCCGCGATCGCGCCCTCTACTGCGGTCGAAAACTTAATTTCGGCGTATTCTTCGGCGCTTTTGACGAGTTCCCTGTTGAGAGCCCTTCTCCATACCGAAAAATCGGCTTTTTCTTCGGCTTCGTACATACGGCGCACCGCGCCGTCGGGTGTAACGAACGTCCAGTTTTTCTTGCGGAAACTCCCTTCGGGCACGTCGAGCCCCGCCCGCGCGAAAGCTTCCGGCTGAACGTCGTCGTGCCACGGGTAACGCATGTCGTCCACGGAATCCGCCCTCTCGTAAACGGTCACCTCCGCGCCCGCTTTGCCGAGCTCCTTCGCCGCCGCGAGCCCGCCTATGCCCGCGCCCGCGACTATTACTTTCATTCCTTCGAGTTCCTTCATCTCCTGCGCCTCCCGCAAAAACGGTATATTCGGATTTTACTATTTCCCGCGCCTTTTTTCAATACCCGACTTAAAAAAACGGCTCTTCCAAGCCGTCGTCGCGTTGCGTTTATTCGCCGTCCTTTCCGTTCTCTTCGCTTTTCGCGCTTACGGCTGTCGCCGCTTCGCGCTTCCTAAGCCACAGAAGAAGGACGGTGACGTCCGCCGAATTCACCCCGCTTATGCGCGCCGCCTGCGCTACAGTCATAGGCTTGACCGCGTCGAGCTTTTCGCGCGCCTCCTTGCGGATCCCTTCTATCGACGAATAATCGATGTCGGGCGAAAGCCTCTTCTCTTCCATGCGCTGAGCTTCCTTTATCGTGCGCTGTTCCTTGACGAGATAGCCTTCGTAGCGGATCTCGGTTGCGACGTTGAAAAAGGCGTCGTAATCGTACTTCGAAAAGGCGGGATCTATCATGAGAAGCTCCCGCGCGGATAGCCTTCCGCGTCTTAATATCTCCTCTCCGGATATGCTGCCGCCGGGGAGCGTTTCTCCTTTCGCGGTAAAAACTTCCTCCACTTCTTCGGGCTTGTATCTATGTTTGAGCGCTTCGCGTATTTCTGCTATTTCGGCTACCTTTTTGATATATTTGGAATACCGTTCGTCGTCTACCGTTCCGAGTTCTCTGCCTTTCGCGGTGAGTCTCAGGTCGGCGTTATCCTGCCTTAAATGCAATCTGTATTCGGCGCGCGAGGTCATCATGCGGTAAGGCTCCTCGGTGCCTTTTGTGACTAAATCGTCGATGAGTACGCCTATGTAGGACTCGTCTCTGCGCATGACGAAAGGCTCTTTTCCGTCGAGATAACGGGATGCGTTGATACCTGCCACAAGCCCCTGCGCCGCCGCCTCCTCGTACCCGCTGCTGCCGTTGATCTGACCTGCGGAATACAGTCCCTTGTACTTCTTCACGCCTAGCCCGGCGTTGAGTTCGAGAGGATTGAGGCAGTCGTACTCTATCGCGTAGCCGTAACGCGTTATCTTCGCTTTCTCGAGCCCGCGTATCGAATGCACCATCTCTTCCTGCACGTCGTACGGAAGCGACGTGCTCAGACCCTGAGCGTACATTTCCTCGGTGTCCGCTCCTTCCGGCTCTATGAATACCTGATGTCTCTCCTTATCCGCGAAGCGCACCACTTTTGTCTCTATCGAGGGACAATACCTCGGTCCCACGCCGCTGATCTCGCCGTTATACATGGGCGCGCGCGAAAGATTGTCCAATATGATCTTGTGCGTGCGCGCGTTCGTATACGTCAGCCAGCATTTCTTGTCGTTGCGGACTTCGTCTTCCGTAAGCATCGAGAATGCGGGAAGCCCCTCTTCTCCGCACTGCTCCTCCATCGCGCCGTAGTCGATAGACGACGACAGGATGCGCATGGGCGTACCGGTCTTGAATCTCCTGATGTCGAGACCGAGCGCAAGGAGATTCGCGGTAAGCGCGGTACTCCTCATGAACCCTGCGGGGCCCGTGGCGCGCACGTATTCTCCGGTTATTATCCTCGCGTCGAGATATACTCCCGTCGCCATTACGACGGCGCGCGCGGAGTACGTCTTGCCCATTGCGGTCTTTACTCCGCATACGGCTCCGTTGTCGATAAGTATCTCCGCGGCTTCCGCTTCGGTTATGTCGAGGCCGTCGGTAAGTTCGAGCTTCCGCTTCATGAGACGATGATAGAGGTTCTTATCCACCTGCGCCCTCAGACTGTGTACGGCGGGTCCGTTGCCCGCGTTGAGCATCCTCCGCTGTATCGTCGCCCGATCGGCTATTTCGCCCATTATGCCGCCCAATGCGTCCACTTCCTTCACGAGGTGTCCTTTCGCCGTGCCTCCCACGTTCGGATTGCACGCCATAAAAGCCACCGCTTCGAGCGACAGCGAGAGGAGCAAAGTCCTTTTGCCCGTTTTTGCAAGTACGTGCGCCGCTTCCGCTCCCGCATGCCCCGCGCCTATCACTATTGCGTCGTAATCGTAAATCACTTCTATTTTCCTACGCAGAATCTCGAGAATATTTCGTCCACCACGCTCTCCGCCACGTCCTCTCCGGTGAGAGAACAAAGCTCCGCCCACGCCGCCTTGACGTCTACGGCAAGACAGTCAAGCCCTGCCGCGCCGATTGCGCCGAGCGCGGAATCCACGTGGTCCGCCGCGGCTTTCACCGCGAATATCTGTCTTTCTCTTGTTAAAATCGGCGTTTCCAGTCTCTTTTTAAGCTCCAGTTTGTCCGCTATCAAGGCGGTTAGCGCGTCGATATTCGCTCCCGTTTTCGCCTCGGTCACGATGTCCGCTTCGCGGGGATATTTCTCCGCGTCGCCTTTGTTAGCCACGCGAATATGCTTCTTGTGCCTGATCTTGGCGTACAGCGCGCGTTCCTCTTCGCTCTCGGGTACCGAGCAGTCCGTCACGAATATAACGAGATCCGCTCCTTCTATCGCGCGCTCCGCACGCGCGATACCTATGCGTTCCACTTCGTCGGATCCTTCGCGTATCCCCGCCGTGTCGGATACGTTTATCGTCACGCCTTCGAGTTCGAAGCTCTCGCGCAAAACGTCCCGCGTCGTTCCCGCAATGTCGGTCACTATCGCGCGGTCGTCCCGGAGAAGAGCGTTCATGAGACTCGATTTCCCTACGTTGGTAAGCCCAGCAAGCACGAGACTCAGCCCTTCTTTAAGCATGCGTCTGTCTTTGCTGCCCTCGTAAAGCCTCGTAAGTTCCGCTTTCGCTTCGGTGAGCGCGGCTTCTATGAGCGGCATATTGTCGTCGGTAAGCTCCTCGGGATAATCGAGAACGGCGTCGATATTCGCGGCGGCTTCGATAAGGAATTCCTTGACGCGTTCGATGCCTTTGCTGACCTCTCCGCCCATCATGCGGTATGCCTGCATGGCTTCCGCTTCCGAGCCCGCCGAGATCATGTCTTCGATGCCTTCGGCTTCGGCGAGATCGAGTTTTCCGTTGAGATACGCCCTTTTAGTAAATTCGCCGGGAAGCGCTGGGCGCGCGCCGAGCGCGACCAGTCTTCTCAGAAGTCCGTCGAGCACGACTTTGCCGCCGTGCAGATGGAATTCGACCACGTCTTCTCCGGTATATGATTTAGGCGCTTTGCAATACATGCAAAACGCCTTGTCCGCGAAATTTCCGGCATCCGCTTTGCCGAGATACATCCTGTAAGGTTCCGCGGTCTCCGCGCTCCAGCCCTTCGCGGCGAATACTTTAGCCGCGACGGAGAGCGCGTCTTCTCCGCTCAATCTCAGTATTCCGACAGCGGCTGTCCCCGCTGCGGTCGCCGGCGCCACGATCGTGTCTTTCATACCCTATAATATTTCTAATACGGCTTCTTGGATGGAGCGCCGTAAGACTTGGTCTTCACCGCGCCTTTGCGGCGGAACTTCGCGCTCGTCCCGTAAGTCATCTTAGGCGCTTCATCGTATCCTTCTTCGCGCCTTCTCTGTCTCTCGGGCGCTTCGTTCTTAGGAATTATCACGATGTGACGGTAGCTTCCCTCGCCTTCCGACTCGGTGCGTACGAATTTGTCTCCGTGAAGCGCGGTGTGTATAACTCTGCGCTCGAAGGGATTCATCGCTTCGAGAGATACCCTGCGCCCCGTGCGCGCGGCTTTGCGCGCGAGCCTCAAGGCAAGGTTGGTAAGGGTTTCGTTCCTCTTCATCCTGTAATTCTCCGCGTCGAGAGAAACGCGTATGAATTCTTTTACGGAATTGTTGGCTATCCAGAGCGCCATGTACTGAACGGCATCGAGCACGTCGCCTCTGTATCCTATTATCGCGCCCGCGCCTTTTCCGCTGATGCGGACGTCGATCTCTTCGCCTTTACGGCTGACCTCGGCGGTACAATCGAGCCTCATTTCGGCAAGAAGCCCGTCTATGAAGTTCCTCACTCTTTCTTCCGCCGCCGCGCATTCTTCTTCCGTAAGCGCGGGTTTGCCGGCTTCGTCCGAAGCGCTTACCGCGCTGTCTTCGGCCTCTTCGCCGATTTCCGCAGCGTCTTCCTCCGCGTCCGACGCGATTTTCTCTTTAACGGTTATCTCTACGGTGGGCTTAGTGAAAAATCCCCCTTTGCTTTTGACTTTGATCTCCGCTTCTTCTTCCGTTATGCCGAGCGCCGCTAGTCCTTTTTCTATAGCGTCACGCACGCTCGCGCCTTCGAATACGTTCTCCTTCTTCATCTCTTACTCCTTATGATCCTCTTTCCCCCGTCCCCTTCTATTTCTTGACAGTAGTACTCATGATGTATTCGCGCTCTTTGGTGTCGCGCTTCTTCTGCACGATGTTCCATGTCATGTTGAACGCAAGGTTCAAAAAGCTCCTTATGAACATGTACAGCGAGAACGCCGTACTGTAGAAGAGCGAGAACACGCCCATGATAACGGGCATGACGAAAGACATCATCTTCATCTGATTCTGCTGCATCTTGACCTGCTCTTCGCTCTGTCCCGCCATCTGCGGCTGGTCGGGCGACTTGATGAGCTTGGAAGATACAAAGCTCAGTACGAGAACCAATACCGGCAATATAAGATACCCGTTCCAGGCGCTTTTGCCTTTTTCGGTAACGTTATATTTCTCGATCAACGGCTTCATCACCTTCTCGTAGACAGCCGAATCGACGTCGGTTATCCCGAGCTTGCCCATACCCGTACCGGCATACGTGGAGGCGTCCGGTATAGGATCCGCCCAGGTGTCCGGCATGAATATGTTCTGCGTAAGCAGGAATTTTTCGGGCTTATACGCTTCGGCGACTGCATTCTCCGCTGCGGCGGTCGCGGCGGCGACTGCTTCTTCCGCAGAAAGTCCGGAGCCTGTGGCGGAGTTGTAATTTTCGGCGTAAGTGGTCTCGTACACGTTCTGAAGATTGTCGAACACGACGCTGTTGTAATGTTTGACCGCCGAATTGAAACCGCCGAAAACGACGAAGAACAATATCATCGTCACAAGCATCGGCAGACAGGCTTTGGTCGCGGAATACTTATACTTCGAATACAGCTCGCGCTGCTTCTGCATAAGCGTCGCTTTGTCGTTAGCGTACAGCGCGTTGACCTTCTCGAGTTCGGGCTTCATCGCCTCCATCTTGCGGGCGTTGCTTCTCGAAATAAGCTTCTGCCAGATGTCGAGCGGCATCGTGAGCAGCGTCAGGAATACCGTGAAAACGATGACCGTCAGCGCGAAAGGTCCGATAAGATCGCTCTCCACGCCCCAGGACAGCACCCACTTGTAAAGGACGTTGTAAACGAGCTTACCGATAAGGTTCAGATCTGTTGCCAGACTCATAAAGTCCATTTTGCGGCTCCTCTTAAATTCTCTTTGACGGGGTCGAAACCGCCCCTGCGGAAAGGATTGCAACGCAGAATCCTCATCGCGCCTTTGCAACAGCCGACGACGAAACCGTATTTGTTGATGGCGTCCAAAGTGTACATCGAACAGGTCGGGGTATAGATACAATCTCTTCCCATGACGGGCGAAAGCACCTTCTTATACCCGAGTATTAACCATCTCGAAACCGTCTTAAACATTTGCCTCGATGTGTCCCGCCCTGACCAGCAGAGAGCGGATGGCTTCGCCTATTTCCGCAAAAGACGCTTCGGCTATCGGGTTCCTTGCGACCACCACGTACGTGTATTCGCCGCGGATGTCGGGGATAAAACGCGCGAAATTCTCGTATATCCTTCTTTTTGCCAAATTTCTTACGACGCTTTTGCCTACTTTTTTACTTACGCTCACGCCGACTTTGATACCTTTAGCGGGTACGAACTCGAGTACGAGAAGCGGATGAGCGTAAGACTGACCCTTGCGATAAACGTAGCCGAAACTTGCGTTCTTTTTGAGTCTGTAGGCTCTCTGCATTACGCGGAGATCACGGCTCTGCCCTTTCTTCTGCGGCGAGAAAGCACCTTTCTGCCGCCCTTAGTGGACATTCTCTGACGGAAACCGTGGACTTTGCTCTTTTGTCTTTTTTTGGGTTGATAAGTTCTTTTCATGATGATTCACTCCTCAATCGATGGATTTATTCGTTTTTATGCGCGCGTAAAAGAAAACGCGCTTTAGTATTATAATTGAAAAGGCTATGCCTGTCAAGCAAAAACGCCGCCATATCTTCAATGTGCTTCCTTCTCGCGGGCTATGCCCTACAGACAGCCGTTTAAGCGAATATCACACGCACTCCGGGCATAGAATACTGTGGACAACTCTGTGGAAAAGCGCTACTCATTGTGGATAACCGCCTGCGGAGATTGTCGAATTTTGACGTAAAGGCGTATTTCGGGAACCCGTATCGGCTGCCCGCCTGCGCCGTGGAGAGAGCCTTGATAATCGTAGTAGGAAAAAAGAAACTGTGGACAGCGGCGATAGCGCTTCTGGTACTGGCGGCTATAGCCGCTATAAGCGTAGCGGCGGCATACGCCTATTCTCCCGGAATAAGGAAAGTCATCGTGATAGACGCCGGACACGGCGGAGCCGACGGCGGCGTTACCGGAGTAAATACGGGAGTTACGGAAGCCGAAATAAATCTTACGGTTGCCCGATTGGTGGCAACAGAGCTTAAAGCGCTCGGCTACGAAACCGTGCTAACGCGCGACGACGAAGGCGAAGCGGGAGTCTTCGCGGAGAATGACGAAGCGGCTTTATACAACAAGCGCGAAGAGATGCAACGCCGCAGAGACATCATTTCCGCAGCCGATCCGCTGTGCGTAATAAGCATCCACTGCAATAATTTTCCGTCGCCATCGAGACGCGGCGCGCAGGTTTTCTATTCGGCGGGTTCCTCGGGAGGTAAGGCTCTCGCGGCAATCGTACAATCGGCACTCAACAAACTGAATACCGAAAAAACGGGCAGAACATATTCCGCCCTCGGCGGAGACTATTATATTCTTAACTGCACGGCGTACCCTTCCGCGATAGTGGAATGCGGTTTCCTGTCCAATCCCGAGGACGAAAAGCTGCTTACGGACGACGGCTACCGCGCTCTTCTTGCCGTTACGATAGCCCGCGCCGTCAACGAGTACGTTTCCTCTTCGCTGAAATAAAAAATACCGGCTGCGCCGGTATGTCATCTTTCCGTTGTCATGTCTTCGCCGTCGTACGTGAACGGCGCGCCCGATTCGTTGAGCGACGATCTCTCTCCTCTCACTCCGAAAGTTCCGCCGCGCAACATACTGTGATAATTCCCTCCCGACACGACCAGATGATCGAGAAGAGCAACGCCTAACGGACTCAGTATCTTCCCGATAAACTCGGTGCTTCGTACGTCGCTTTCGGAGGGCGTTACGTCGCCCGAAGGGTGATTGTGTCCGAGTATCACCGCCGCGGCGTTGGTGTTGAGAGCTGCGGACGCGATCTTTCTTATCTCAACGTCGGTCTCAACGGGCGTTCCCGAATTCATCTCCCGCGTGCAGATGATCTTACCCCTGTTCGTAAGGAACACGGCTACTGTCTTTTCGATTTTCTCCCCGCCTATCAGGGCGTTGAAATACTTGGCGGCAGAGGCGGCGTCGGTTATCTTGCCGCGGTCCAGCGCGGCGTCCGTGGCGGCGCGCGTCACTATATGCCTCAGCTGCGGAAAAGTGAGCGCCGCAAGCTTGGGCATCCCCGGAACGTTGAGGAGTGCGTCTTCCGACGCGTGCAGAACGTTGTCGAGCGAACCGAATTCGTCGAGAAGCGCGTGCGCAATCGGCACGGTATCCTTCTGCGGCACGTACGGATACAGCATGAATTCCAGTATCTCGTGCGGAGCAAGTCCCTCGATACCGTTAAGATGCACCTTTTCTCTCATGCGTTGTCTTCTGCCTGCTCCCATAGAAGTATTCCCCGATTTACAAAATACGCCCGAATTCCTCAAGGCTACCGAAATAAATAATAACACATCGCGGTCAAAGTGTGTATAATATTTATATAATTTTCTCAAATCGGAGGTTTGCCGTGGATTATTTCGACGAAGCCGTCAATTGTCTTCGTGAGTTGATCGGGATCGATTCGGTACAGTCCGCTCCCGCAGCGGGCGCGCCTTTCGGCAAAGGCGTGAGAGAAGCGCTCGACTATATGCTTAGCGTTATGGAAAAGGCGGGTTTCCGTACCTTCGTCAAAGACGGATACTACGGTTACGCCGAGATCGGCTCTGCCGATAAACCGCTTTTCGGGGTACTCAATCACCTTGACGTAGTGCCCGTAACCGAAGGATGGAGTCACGATCCTTTCGGCGGAGAGATCGACGGCGGCTGTATATGGGGAAGAGGCGCCGAGGACGACAAGGGTCCCGCGGTAGCTGCTTTTTTCGCTGCAAAAGAGCTGCTCGACGAAGGGCGCGTACCCAAAGTAAGGTTACGTTTCATACTCGGGACAAACGAGGAAAGCGGATGGAAATGCATGGATAAGTATAAAGCGAACGAGGAAATGCCCGAGACGGGATTTTCTCCCGACGCGGATTTCCCCGTAATCAACTGCGAAAAGGGCGTCGCATTCTACAACGTCCGTATGCCGCTTCCCGAAGGCATCGTATTCGTGACGAGCGGGACGCGCGCCAACATTGTGCCCGACTACGCCGAAGCCTTGGTGAAAAGCTCCGGGTATACGACGTCCGCGGCCGAAAAAGCGGGCGCCGAATGTAGCGCTTCGGACGGCATGACCAAAATAGTCACTCGCGGAGTTAGCGCACACGGAAGTTCGCCCCGATCCGGAGTCAACGCGCTCGTAGGTCTGTTGACAGCGCTCGGCGCGGTAAATCCGGACATAAAAAAGCTTGCCGACGCGCTCGGAAAAAGCGACGGATCCGGCTCGGGTCTTGCCTGTTCCGACAAGGAATCGGGAGCGCTCACGCTGAATGCGGGAGCCGCGCGCACCGTAAACGGCGTGCTTTCGCTGGATCTAGATATACGTCATCCCGTCACGGTGAAGCGCGACGACGTCACCGCAAAACTCGCGGCGGCGTTGCCGTATGCGGAAGTGTCGCTCGTATCATACCACGATCCTCTGTTCGTTCCCAAAGATCATCCCCTAGTCCGCGGTCTTCTCGAAGCGTACAGAAAAGTAACGGGAGATAAGGACGCCGAACCTATATCGATAGGCGGCGCGACATACGCGAGAGTTCTTCCGGTAGGCGTCGGATTCGGTCCCGTATTCCCGGGAGAAAAATCGTATATACACATGCGGGACGAGCGTCTCCCGCTGGAAAGCTTCCGCAAAATGAAAGCGGTCTATAAAGAAGCGCTGTCTTTACTTTGCTTCGAGTAAGCGACAGAATAACTTAAAAAATTAACCGCCCTCCGGGGCGGTTTTAATTACGAATACCCATAACGGACGATTGCGTACGGAAAGGAGAACCTTACGTTTTCAATTACGTTAAGCCGGTTTGCCGTCTGTCCTTATGCCGATACGGCATTACTCCCGGGAATTTCGCGCGTAGAGCGAGACCGGGGGCAAATCTACGTAAAAATCACGAGAAAACGGCTTTAAACATTGCATTTTCAGATCATTTAAAGATGTCCTATAAATCGTACTTTTATGCGATTTTGTATCAATCATCACGAATAATACCGATTTTTCAAAAACGTCGAAATTAGGCTTCAAATTGCGGCATTTTTCAAGTAAAAATTATGTTCCACGTGGAACACTTATGTGCTTTAAATATTCGGACGAAGTTTCCCGAGGCAGTGCTTTGACCCGTAAATGAGCTGAATTATGGCTGTTTTCGTGCAAATTCATGCATTTTCAGGCACTTTTTTAAACGCAGATTTTTCGGGAGATATATGAGAAACATTCTATGAAAATCTTACCCTTTATCCCTGTTTTTTCGGCGCTTTTCCGATGTTTCATATGGAACACGGCTCGACGCTTGTTCCGCATATTTCTTTCGCGCCGGATTTCTCTACTGTCATTCAAGCGCAAACATACAGGAAGCTATCCCTGTCCCGAATCGGGTTGATCGTTTCTTGCTCCGACTCTCTTACGCTCCGATCTCTTCTCACGGCTCTATATATAAGATCTAACACTTTGCGGGTCTCTCCGTACGCGTGCGCGAGGCGTTATCCACAAGTTTCGGTGTTCCGCGTGTTTACATTCCTTTTTGTTTATAAATGATAATATATTCTCTTTTAAGTGTAATATTTTAACGTTTTTCTCCGTTTTATGCGTCTTTTCTTAACAATATTTTGTTGTTTCACGTGAAACAATTTATCCACATTGTTTTATATCACTGCCGTTCTATGCCTTTTATCTCTTGTTATCGACTGTCTGAGGGCTAAATCATTGTACGTTCGGCGCATTGCTCGCAACGTAAGTGTATGCAAATATATTCACTTCCCCTATCCGTTCAGACTGAAAATATAATTAGCCTTTCTCTCTTTCCTTATCACGACGCACGCCGTTGATGATCGACACATCTTGCATGCCTTTATATCTTTGACGACCTATGATCCTTAAGCGAAGAAGCCGTTTACATGCCTCGAGCTGCTATTTGAATATTCAAATTTTTCCTTTTACATTGTTCGCCGCAGCCGCAGGTTATATTTACTTATATAAACATTTGACCTACGACATCAGCACTTACGGTAAAGCTTCAGCCTGTCCTTCCTGATGCGCAGTCAGTAGCGCTTGTTTATCCGGTTAACAATCAACAGGCGATCACGATAACGGCTTACATATAAGCCGACCTACTCTTCATTCCCCGATGTTCAGATCCGCCCTCTATCGGTTCGGTACGCGGTTATTTTCCGCATTATTTAGTGTGCATGCGCTTGCGCGCTCCGAGCTTTGTTTTCCTCCTCCGTCAGCCGACCACGGCGACGGCGAACATTCATGAATGTGCGCTACAATATAATAACTCAAAATCCCATGAGCAATTATGCCGAGTTAAGTCGATAGCAAGTCACGGATTATCTATCGGTCGACGCCGAGTCCGTTCGTGCTTCTTACTGCGGTATCGGTCTAATGACTTCTCGACAGACCGCGAGTATTACTTAATATGTCGGTTGAGCTTCTCAACTTATGAATCACAGCGGTACGAGAATATATAAAAACGCACGAAATCAAATACAGACCATACGTAATAAAGAATATCAGATCGGTTGTCAAGCATAGTACGCACCGGACATTGTCTCGGCATAAGCTAAGACCTATAGCTTATACATGGAAAGCAGCTGAAATTCTTATATAAAATCTGAAGATATTTCTATAAAAAGCAGCACCGTCCTTAGCAATTCCTCCGCGTACGCATGTAAACATTTTATCCACGGGATACAACGTCAGAGCAAAACAACGTCTGAATACTCCCTGCATTGTGCGGCACTCTTTTATCATATATACCGGTTATAAAAGCATTCTTGCTTCTTATGTAGGCATGTAAAGTCCGAAGCCAGTATATACGCGTACCGATAGACATTATTTGTAAAGCTATATTATAGCAATTCTGCATATTTATATCAAATATGCTCTATATTATAATAATTATGTATATATCTCATAATATATGTATAATTATACATTGTTTCACGTGGAACACTGCGACTTATATATCAAAACTATCAAATTCTGAAGATAAAAATGACTGATGTTTCACGTGGAACAATTATAATATAATCACAGAACTTGTATTTTACATTATAACAATAACGGCATAATAGTATTACTACCGTTATGATAATAAAGAATCTGTACTCGGTTATAGATCTATACCATATGTGAAGAAAAATATAGATATACGGTTCATTTAAATAAACGCGTTATCCAATCAAAATAAGTAAAAACAACTAAAACTATATATCGTAGTCTCCATTATATTATAACACTTAAAAGTCTGACAAATTGATATGAAACACTATGTGAATTACTCATTGTTTCACGTAAAACATCGCGTTTTTAACACTGTATGATTCATCTTAATATAAACGGTATGAAAGACGTACATAAATTTTTTTACCGGTTTTGTAATATGTGCCGAATCGTTAAACATAAACAGACTATCCGATATGCGGGTTATAAGCATATTATATTTATTTATCAACTATCCTACATATTTGATTTATTGTCTCATATAAATTAAAGTCTATACCGCATAATTAGATTGCGCGATTATATCTATACCTATTTCTATATCCATATAAAACATACAATAAATCTTGTCAGCTACTGTGATTAAACTATAGAATGATCGTCTGATAAGTATTAATATTTATCTGTAATTCTTTGTACGCTGTATTTATACTTAAAGAATATTTATCTATCAATATACATAAATTGAATTTACACCCGTATATTATTGGCAACTAATAAAAATTTAACGAATGTTTCACGTGAAACAATATAGTATTACCGGTATAATATATTAAATGAATGCTATTCTATGATAACGTCTATACCTATAGCAAGCGTATAGACATATATAATATTATAATCGATTATAGCCGGCGACAGAAGCTGTTGAAATATTAAGAACTTTTACTTTATAATACAATCGTTATTTTAAGTGTAGGATAAGTGAAAATTACAATTTCTGTTGCGCTGTTTCACGTGAAACATTTGGCGATTCTATGACGCAAGTAAATTCACACCTTTATATCTTATAGATCAGATCTGTATACAGATATTCTGTTTACGCTGCTCAGCATTGTTTCACGTGAAACAAAAAACTATTTAGCTTATTTCTATGACTTATGAAATTATATTTATGACCAAATAATCTATTTACATTGTCAGATTACTTAATTATAGATTTATTTACCGTGACTTTATATTGAAATGATATATTAACTCTTTTCTGTTTAAATGTTTTGTAAAACGCATAACAATTTCTGCTATTACCATATAAATGATGTATGATATGCGGATAAATTATATTTTCTGAATAAGATACGCTTATTGACCGTATTATCTTAGGCATACAAAATTAATTTGATTATAGCTCATTGACATCGGATTCATCGTTAACGCTTGTCGTAATATCTGAGTTCTATTACAAACTCACAGCATATCATACATATACAGTCTATGAACAGTTTTTCGACTATACGGGTATATTATTATAAACCGCTGCATGTTACGTGCTTTTTAGATTCAACAAATAAATATGATCTTACTTTATGCTTGTCCATATGTATTTATGCACATTATGTTTCATATATCGAATAAGTATATATGCCATATACATGCATATACATATTTTAGATATAGTATTTGCATATAAATTAGTGTCGTATATAATTGAGATCGTAAGAATAGGGTAATCGGAAAACATATTCCGGTAATCGATACACTTATTTTGCTTTTATATAAACACTGTCTTATGTTATAAAACTTGAGACGACAGATCTATATCTGCTTATCCTGTATTTTTCTTCAGAAATACGTTTTTTCCTATATTTTATGTTGATAACTTGTGTTTATTGTGGATAACTCATAGGGTTTATCCACAATTATACTGCATTTATGTATTTTAAAAGAGAATTATATTACTCTTTTAATTACCTTAATTTCGCTGTTTTTACAATAAAATATCTCCTCATTCCGATTTTATATATAATGCTTGCGGTCTTCCTTGTTTCGGAGCTTCATTATTGATCGTTTCTTTTTTATCCCGTATAATAGCGTTAAGTACGCCTACTTATAAGCAGTATTCTTTTCTTGTTCATTCGATATAACCTTTTACATCATTATGCGCCTATGCCGCGCTCGGTAAACCGATATTTTTCGTCATAATAAAAATATGATTTTCTGTTTTTTGCATAAAAAACCCGGCATTCTCTGCCGGGTCTTTATTTATCTTTAATTTTTCAGCCTATCATTCTCAGCGGAAGGACCAGATATATATACTTTTCTCCTTCTACCGGCTTTATGACTGCGGGAGCGTTGGAACCGGTAAGATCTATTTTGATGAAATCTTCCTTTATCCTGTTGAACGCGTCGAACAGATACCTCGAATTGAAAGCTATCTCTATATCCTTACCATCTTGCTTGGCGTCTACGGTCTCGCGTATCCTGCCTACTTCGGACGCGGAATTTATCTCTATTTTTCCGCCTGAGAACGTGAGTTTGAGATAATTTTTCTTATTCTTCGCTACTATTGTCGCTCTGTCGAGTCCCGCTTCCAAAGCGTTCTTGTCGACCGTTATTTCGGTATTCTTGGTCTGAGGAAGTATCTTTTCGTATTGGATAAAATCTCCTTCGAGAAGCCTCGTTATTATCTTCGTGTGTCCCATGTCGAACATCACGAAGTTTTTCTGAACGGCAACTTTTACTTTCTCGTCGTTATCGCCGAATACTTTGGTTATCTCGTTGAGCGTTTTTCCGAGCACGACGATACTCATGTCTCCGATAGAATTGAAAACTTCGCTTTTCGTGATGCCGAGTCTGTATCCGTCGAGTGCCGCACAGGTCATTTCTTCGCCTTTTACGGCTATCTGGCAGCCTTTGAGTATCGGTCTCGTATCTTCCTGTGAAACGCAGAATATGACGCCTTCTATGGCTTCCTTGAGGTCTCTTTCTCTTACCAGGAAGCTGTTTTCGTCGCTTACCGTTTTTATCTCGGGATAAGTATCGTCCTCCATGCACTGGAATTCCGATTCGTTGCCTTTATATCTCACTACCAGAGAAGTGGAATATTTCTCGAGTTCTATTTCCTCTACTTCGACGAGCTTCTTGACAAATTCGGTAAATAGTTTACCGGTTACGACCGTTTCTCCTTCCATTTTTACGCTCGCCTTTATTCTTGTCTCTATGAAGAGATCGAGATCGGTTGCGGAAAGGGTCACTTCATCTCCCGAGGCGCTCATTTTGACGCCTTCTAGAATAGGAATATTGGTCTTACCGGAGATCGCCTTGCTTACAGTGATCAACGCTTCAGATAACTCTGTGGAATTGGCGATGAATTTCATATACTTCTCCTTATTTATAATTAAGTTTTATTATTATAATAACCGTTGTGGTTATGTGGATTACTTATCCGAAACGGCGTCACCGATGCGAATAAAAGGCGAAACCGAGGGAATAAGAGGCATTTCGTATGGGAACGATGTTGATAAATGCGGTCGATATATGTTGATACGTTATCCACATCCTCACATTTGTCCCGAAAGGGGTTTTTTACCTGCGGTAAAAGACTCTTTCCGATAACGCCGTCACAGAGAAAAATCACGCGTTAAGGGAATTCTTGATGTCCTTGACCGCTTTGGCAGTCTCGGCGTTTTCCTTTATAAGTCCTGCTATTTTGTCTCTTGCGTGTATTATTGTGGTATGATCCCTCCCGCCGAATATCTGTCCGATCGAAACGAGCGGAAGCGACAGCATATCGTTGATTATATAGATAGCTATCATTCGGGCTTCGACGAGGTTTTTGGTCTTTTTCTTACTGATTATATCCGCCTGCGAAATATTGAAATATGAGCACGTTGCGGCTATTATGTCCGAAGAGTCGATTCCCGTCTTTTTCTGAACTGTATTTTTGAGAGCTTCCTTAGCCGTCTCGAGGTCGGGATAAGGCAGACCTTTAAGCTTCGCGTAGAAGATGACTTTAGCAAGGCTTCCTTCGAGTTCCCTGATGTTGGAGTCTATCTTTTCGGCAAGATAATTGACTACGTCGTCGTTGACGGCGATTTTCTCGAGTATCATCTTTTTGCGGATTATGGCTATCCTCATCTCGAGATTCGGTGCCCCGATGTCGGCAATCAGTCCTCCTTCAAATCTCGAACGCAAACGGTCTTCGAGAGTAGCTATCTCCGACGGAGGTCTGTCCGAAGTAAGTACTATCTGTTTTCCTGCCTGGTATAAATCGTTGAAAATATGGAATACGACTTCCTGGAGTCCTACGCGCTTCTGGAGAAACTGAACGTCGTCGAGCATGAGCATATCGACGGAACGGTATTTCTCGCGGAAGGAGTGGAGATTGAAAGCGCCTTTGTCGGTGCGGTTATTGGAAATAGCTTCTACGTAGTCGTTAGTGAGCTTTTCCGTAGGGGTGTATAAGACCTTGAGATGGGGAAGATGCTCGCTTACGTAATTTCCTATCGAATGGAGAAGATGCGTTTTTCCTAGTCCCACTCCGCCGTAGAGGAAAAGAGGATTGAACGAGAGATATACGTTATCGGATACTCCCGGAGATTGTGCGACCGATTGAGCCGCGTGGAATGCGAGTTTATTGGATTCTCCCACTACGAAGTTGTCGAAAGTATATCTCGAGATGAATTGACTTTTACTCTCGCCGGATTGCTCGGACGCATTGTCTTCCGAGCTGTATTCTTCTATCTCTTTGGAATAAAATTCCTTCTCTTCCTCGGTGATAACTGCAAATTCCGTTATCATGCTGCCCGTGCGCTCGAGAGCGGTGCGGATAGCGTCTTTATATGTTTTATTAACGGTGAGTTTGTTATTCGACGAAGGAGCGAGCAGGATAAGAGTATTATCCTTAACGCAAACCGGGGTGAGAGAATCTATCCATACGGAATAAGCGATAGCGTTCACACCTTTTATCCCAATGATATTCGAGCAGGCGTCCTGCCATAATTTACGGATGTCGATCATATGGAAATATTATATCATAAAGCTCTAAGGAATACAAGGAAAAAAGAGAGTATAAGAGTATCGGTAAAACTCGCGGCGCGCGCATGCGCCCGTGCAATTCGTCCGCGCCGGATAAAAGCGTATTTACAATATTTACGCCGTGTGGTAAAATCGGATTATGGTAGATATAAAAAAGATAAAAAGAAAGCTCGTAAAAGCGGGATACCCTCTGATAGAAGCGAGCCTTAAGAACGGGAGCGTCGTCCTGAGCGGAGAACTGGAAGATTACGAAGGGATACTCGAATGCGGAACCATAGCGGTATGCAAAGAATCTCGCGGAGTCGTAAACGATATAAGGCTGAAAGGATACGCGCCGGAGAAGATGAGAATATGTCCCGTCGAAGACAAAGCATACGACGGGGAATCGCCTGACGTACTAGTCATAGGCGGCGGAATAGTTGGAGCCGCCATCGCAAGGGAACTGACAAAATACGCGCTCACCGTCACCGTTCTCGAGAAGGAATACGATATAGCGACCGGTCAATCGGCTCGAAACGACGGAATGATACACGCCGGAATCGACCTTAAGCCGAGCAGTATAAAAGTAAAATATAACGCGCGCGGTAACGCGATGTATCCCCGGATAAGCAAGGAACTCGACGTACCCATAGAGATGTGCGGGCAATGCGTGCTTTATACCAAGAGATGGCAGAAGCTGCTTTTCCCGTTCATCAAAGCGCGCGGAGCGAAAAACAACATCCCGGTAGAGAAACTCGGCCCCGAAGAAGTTAAAAAATACGTCCCCGAACCCGGGATAAAATACGGAGGATTCATGTGTCCTTCTGCGGGTATCCTGAGTCCTTATCAGATGACGGTGGCTTTTATGGAAAACGCCGTAAATAACGGGGCAGTACTCCATACGGATACGGCGGTCACGGGAATAGATAACGACGGGGAGAAGATAACCGCCGTAAGGACGAACCGCGGTACATTTTATCCCAAAGCGGTGGTGAACGCGGCGGGCATATATTCCGACGTGATAGCGGAATGGGCGGGAGACAGGCATTTCACGATACATCCGAGGAGAGGAGTGGAAGCCGTTCTCGACAAGAAGGCGAAGAAAGCGACTTCCGCCGTCATCGGAAAATTCGTCATAAAAAGCAGTACCGGCAAAGGGCATACCAAAGGCGGCGGCGTGATAGTCACCGTAGACGGGAATATTCTGCTCGGACCGAGCGCGAAAGAAACGCCCGAAAGAGAGAACGAAGCCACTGTGCCCGAGGAATTCGAGGAGATGATAGCAAAGCAGTTCAAGCTTGCGCCGAAGCTGAAGAGGTCTGATATAATCACATATTTCGCGGGGACGAGAGCGGCTACTTACGAGGAAGAATTCGTAGTGGAAAAAAGCCCCGTCGTCAGGAACTTCGTACAGGCTGCGGGGATACAGTCTCCCGGCGTCACTGCGGCTCCCGCGATAGCGGAAGACGTGGGAAAATGGGTCGCGGAGATAGTGTTCGGCAGCGACGTAAAATATAATACAAATTTCGATCCGATAAGAAAAAGAATCCCGAAACCTTCTGAAATGTTACCCGAAGAAAGGAAAAAACTTATTGCGGAAGATCCGGATTACGGCGTCGTGATATGTCGGTGCGAGGAAGTGACCAAAGGAGAGATCAAAGAGGCTCTCCGCCGTCCGGCGTCGGTACCCGCCGTCGACGCGGTGAAGAGAAGAGTACGCGCGGGAATGGGTCGTTGTCAGGGAGGATTCTGCAGTCCTCTTGTCATGAAGATAATATCCGAAGAGTGCGGAATACCTCTCGATAAAGTAAGGAAGAAAGGTGCCGGAAGCGAAATAGCGTTCCGCTACACCAAAGGCGGAGACAGATGAGATACGCGGCGATAGTGATAGGCGGCGGTCCCGCGGGTATGGCGGCGGCATGCGCCGTTAAGGAAAGCGAAAAGGTACTTATCATAGAGCGCGAAGCGCGGCTCGGAGGAATTCTCAAGCAATGCGTTCACGACGGATTCGGAGTGATACGTTTCGGCGAAAAGCTGTCGGGACCGGAATATGCGGACAGATTCATAGACGAGGTTTATTCCCGTAAAAACATAGACGTCAGGACGTTGACGTTCGTTACCGATATAGAAAAGCGCAACGGGTATTTCGTCGTGACCACCACGTCGGGCAAGGGAATAGTAAGTTACGAGGGAGAAAATCTCATACTTGCCAACGGCTGCAGGGAGCGTACGGCGCGGCAGGTGAATATACACGGCACGCGTCCCGCGGGGCTTATGACCGCCGGAACGGCGCAGAATCTCGTCAATCTCATGGGGATCATGCCCGCGAAAAGGTGCGTGATACTCGGATCGGGAGACATAGGTCTCATCATGGCGAGGAGGCTCACGCTCGAAGGCGCGGAAGTCGTGGGAGTGTACGAGGCTAAAGCTACTCCGAGCGGGCTTCAGCGCAATCTTCAGCAGTGCCTTTACGATTTCGGGATACCCGTCAGTCTCAAAAAAACGGTCACGCTCGTGCACGGGAGAGACAGAGTGGAAGGAGTTACTGTCTCCGACGTGGACGACGACATGCGCCCTATATCGGGTACAGAAGAATACATACCGTGCGACGCGCTGATAGTATCGGTCGGACTCATTCCCGAGAATGAACTTGCCGAAAATCTCGGCGTTCCGATCGATCCGAGGACGAAGGGTCCCGTGGTGGACCAATATATGATGACTGCCGTGGACGGAGTATATTCGGTCGGCAACGCTTTACACGTACACGATCTCGTTGACTATGTAAGCGAAGTCGCCGAGACCGCGGGAAAAGACGTAGGCAGACGTAAGTCGCGCGCGTCGATAGAGGTGACTCAGAAGGGGTTTGCATATCTCGTACCGCAGAGGATAGACGCCGCGAACGTAGAGAAAGAAACGACATTTTATTTCCGCGCTTCTCACGATACAGAGAGAGCCAAACTCACGGTAACGATCAACGGAAAAACCGCGGTAACGAAGAAGTATTCGATGCTGAAGCCGCCCGAAGCGGTGCGGGTGAAACTCGCTTTGCCCGTAAAAGCGGGAGACGACGTAAAATTCGTGCTGGAGGACGACGATGACGGAAACGTTTGAGATGATATGTATCGTATGCCCGCGCGGCTGCCGGCTCAAAGCGGAGAGGACTGCCGACGGTATCGCCGTAACCGGCAACAAGTGTCCGCGCGGAGCAAAATTCGCAGAGGAAGAGATCGTCGCGCCGAAAAGGAGCTTTACCGGTACGGTGCGCTCGGTGTTTCCCGAGATGCCCGTCGTTCCTGTGAGGACCGCGGGAGAAGTACCGAAGGATAAGGTAAAAGAGGTTGCGCTTCTTACCCGCGACGTTCTTCTTACGAGGGCGTACGGCGTGGGCGAAGTCGCCGTCGATAACGTATGCGGTACGGGAGTAGATCTCATCGTTACCGCCGACATGCGTAAAGTGATCGGCAGTTAGCCGAACGGAGGAAGTATGATGCCGATAGTACTCGCATTGGATTGCGGCACACAGTCTATACGGGCGATGTTGTTCGACGCGGACGGCAATCTCGTCGACAAGGTAAAGGAAACGTATGAACCGTACTTCTCCGTCAAAGAGGGTTACTGCGAGCAGTACGTCGAACTTTACTGGGAAAAACTCTGTTCCGCCACCCGCAGGCTGAAAGCCAATAACAGAGGACTTTGGGCTGCCGTAAAAGCGGTTACGGTCACCACAATGCGCGACGTAGGTATATGCGTAGATAAAGAGATGAAGCCTTTGAGACCTGCGGTGCTGTGGCTCGACAGAAGAGAAGCGGTCGTAAATTACTACAGCCTTCCGCTGAAATCGAGACTTGCTTTCGGCGTCGCGGGAATGAAGGAAACGGTCGAAAAAACGGTTGCGGAATGCAAGTGTCTCTGGATTCAGCAGAACGAACCCGAGATCTGGAAAAACACCTATAAGTATCTTCAGTATTCCACTTATCTTACATACAGACTGTGCGGAGAGACGGTAGATTCCGTGGCTTCGATGATCGGGCATATACCCTTCGACTACAAACACAAGAGGTGGATGGGAGAAAAGCATATACAGAAGCCGTGCTTCAGAGATTTCCCGAGCGACAAGCTGTTTCCGCTCGTGGAACCGGGTACGGTGATGGGAAAGATCACCGCCGAATGCGCGCACGAGACCGGTATACCCGAGGGACTGCCGCTCATTGCTTCGGGTTCGGACAAAGGCTGCGAGACGCTCGGCACGGGAGCGGTCTACCGCGACACGGCGGCGATAAGCTTCGGAACGACCGCCACGATACAGCTTACGACGCGTAAGTATGTCGAACCCGAAAAATTCCTGCCCGCATATCCTGCGGTATATCCCGAGATGTACAATCCCGAGACCATAGTTTACAGGGGCTACTGGATGCTCACCTGGTTCGTCAACGAATTCGTGAAGAGAGCGGGCGGCTCGACGAACGCGGAACACGACTTCGACAAGAAGTTGCCCGCGGTGCCTCCGGGCTGCGAAGGGCTTATCGTGGAGCCGTACTGGTCTCCGTCCTTAAAGCGCACCGAAGCGTGCGGAGCGATGCTCGGATTCACCGAGAAACACACGATTTATCATATTTATCGCGCTATAATAGAAGGAGTCAATTTCGCGCTCATAGAAGGGCTTAAAGGCATGGAGAAAAGAGCGCATGCGCGCGTGATGAAACTCACGGTCTCGGGCGGCGGCGCGCAGTCCGACGAAGTGTGTCAGATAGCGGCGGACATGTTCGGACTGCCCGTTCAGCGCGTGCAGACGTACGAGACGAGCGGCCTGGGAGCGGCGATATGCGCGTTCGTGGGACTCGGCGTCTATTCCGATTACGACGAAGCCATCCGCAAAATGGTGAAGGTGACGAGGGTCTTCAAGCCGGACAGGAACAATCACGCCAAATATGCCGTGTTATACAGGAAAGTTTACGAGCCTATTTACAGAAGGATAAAACCTGTCAATAAAACGATAAAAAAACTTAAAAAAGGAGATATTTATGTCTAAACCCTACAAAGGCTTCCGTCCTCCGTGGATAGAGGAACGCGCACCCGAAGGTTCGTACAGAGAGATCTTCAAATGGGGCGATCACACCGAAACGAAGATACCCAAGGAATCGCTGTACAAGATGATGAAGGAGATCTTCAAGATGACCGACGACGACTTCAAAGAGCCGCGCGAGACCGGTTACGACAAAGTATCTTACGACGTGCCGGTGGGTCTGAAGGAATACCAACTCGAAGCTCTGAGAGCCATCGTGGGCGAGAAGAACGTGAGAACGGACGATTACGCGAGGCTGTCCGTGGCGTACGGAAAGACGATGCACGACCTCATGCGTTTACGCAAGAAAGTCATCGAGAATATCCCCGACGTCGTGCTGTATCCCGAGAACAAGGAGCAGATAGAGAAGATAGTGGCATACGCGAGCGCTGAGAAGATACCGCTGTACGTCTACGGCGGCGGCTCGTCCGTCACGCGCGGCGTGGAGTGCATGAAAGGGGGTATCTCCCTCGACATGCGCCTCAACTTCAACAAGGTCATCGCCTTCAACGAGATCAACCAGACCATAACCGTGGAAGCGGGCATGAGCGGTCCTCAGCTCGAAGCGCACCTCAATAACGCCGTGGAAGAATTCGGAGCGAAGCGCGCTTACACCTGCGGACATTTCCCTCAATCGTTCGAGTACAGCTCGGTAGGCGGCTGGACGGTAACGCGCGGCGCGGGACAGAATTCCACCTATTACGGGAAGATAGAGCATATCGTGCTGGGGCAGGAATACGCCACGCCGATAGGCATAATCAAGACGGACGACTACGCCGCCAAGGCGTGCGGACCGGACATCAATCAGATAATGATGGGTTCGGAAGGGGCTTTCGGAGTGCTTACCCACGTTACCCTCCGCTTCTTCCGCTATATGCCGAAAAACAGAGTCAAGTTCAGCTACCTTTTCAAGAGCTGGGCTGACGGTCAGGCGGCGGCGAGAGAGATAATGCAAGGGGAATTCGGAATGCCCTCGGTATTCAGGCTCTCCGACCCCGAGGAAACCGAACTCATGCTCCGTCTGTACGGAGTGGACGAGATCCCGGGCGCGCTCAAGATATTCAACGCTCTGGGCTTCCCGCAGTTCGACATAGCCAAATCGCTCGACGGCGAAGTCAACGGAGAGGGCAAATGCCTCTTCCTCGGCTGGTCGGAAGGCGAGAAGGGCTTTGCGCGCAATCAGGCGAGGCAGGTACGCAAGATATGTACGGCATACGGCGCGCTTCCTTTAGGCTCCTTCCCCGTCAAGGGCTGGGAGAAGGGAAGGTTCAAGGATCCCTACCTGAGGGACGCGATGCAGGACTTCGGTATTATGACCGACACTCTCGAATGCACCGTCAACTGGGACAATATGGACAAGGTGCATAAATACGTGCGCGCATATTGCAAGTCCCGACCCAATACGATATGCACGACGCACCTTTCGCACGCGTATCCGCAGGGCGCGAACCTCTACTTTATATTCATAACCAAGATGAGCGAGCTGGACGACTATCTTCAGTATCACCGCGGGATCCTCGATCACATCCAGGCTTCGGGCGCCGCCATCAGCCATCACCACGGCATCGGCAAGATGTTCGCGCCGTGGCTCGAAGGCTTCCTCGGCAGCAATCAGATGGACATACTGAGGTGTCTCAAGAACCACTTCGACCCCGACGACGTGATGAATCCCGGCGGGACGATCGCCGTCGATCTCGACGAGTCCGAGAAGCGTTATCTGCGCGAGAAATGGTAAAACGCTTTTTGAAAAATGCTTTAACGGCGTTCCTAAAATTCGTTTTCGGGACGCCGTTTTCTTGTTTACGCATAAAAGGCTTTTTGATAGCGGCGACTGTTTTCGCGGAGGGAATATCCGCAAGACGCAGTACTTCTATCCATAGCGCGGAAGCCGCGACGTATACCGCGACATTCGGGAAAGTTATCGCGCCGCCGAAAAGTCCGTCGGTAGCGGCGAGGAATATCGCCCCCGACGCGAGACCGACAGCGAGGTCCGTGAATAACCTTACGGCTTTGGGCGCGCCCTCTGCGAGAGCGCACATAAAGCGGAACGCAGCCGCGAAAAGAAGCCCGCCCGTCGTGAAATACACTAGGGCGGCTATTTCCGGCCAAACGCCGTGTATCATTACTTGAGGAGACGTTTGAGGAAGCTTCCGCCGCCTCCGCCGCCGTATTGGAGGGAGTGCAGTTCGCCGCTCGCTTTCATGACGCCCGCGGAGACGTCGATGTCCGTGATCTTGAGGTCGGCTCCGCGTATCGTCATGCCGGTTCCCGCTATTTCCGCGAGTATCTCCCGATCGGAAAATTCCCTTACGTTGAGTACTCCCGTCGCCGTTATTTCGTTGTTTTCGTATCGGAAAGAATGTTTCAGCTGTTCTTTTTCCATATAATATCCTCCTTAAAATATATGTTCCGCGTTGACGGATATGCAGTTAACGGGTATAATGATTCCGTATGAAAAGATCGGTAGAACAATCGGGTAAGTGGTACAGGATGGACAACTCGGCGGATATTTATCCGATGAGCAGTACTCTTACGACGATGAGCATATTCCGTCTGTCCGCCGAAATGGAAGAGTACGTCGACGGCGACAATCTCGAGGCAGCCGTAGCCGCCGTACTCAAACGTTTCCCGACCTTCGCCGTAACTTTGCGCAGAGGCTTTTTCAGGTATTATTTCGACTCCAACGAACTTCCGCCAGTAGTAAGACAGGATAACGGTATTCTTTTCGACAAGATCGATTCCGTGAGGAACAACCGTTATCTTTTCCGCGTGCAGTATTACAAGAAGCGCATCTCGGTGGATTTTTTCCACGGGCTGTGCGACGCGAGCGGCGCGATGGAATTCATGAGATCGCTCGTATACCGCTATCTCGACGAATGCGGCAAGACGCTCCCCGATCACGGCGACGTCAAGATAGAAGGGGAGCCGGTACGCGAAACGGAACTCGAGGACAGCATTTCCAAGTATTACACTCAATACAGTATTTTCGGCGGCGTGGTAGGCAAAATGGCGGGTAAAAACTGCTTCGGTATCCGCGCAAGGAAATTCCGCTCCATAGGCTACGGACTCATACACGGATACGTATCGCAGGAGGAACTTCATTCGCTTGCGCGGAGCATGGATTGCACCGTCACGGTGCTTATCGCGGCGATAGCCCTGCTGAGTATCTGCAAAGTTTACTGCAAGCGCGACACGAGCCGCGATCTCGTCGCCATGATACCCGTCAACCTCCGTAAAATATTCCCCTCGGAAACGCTTCTCAATTTCACCACGCTCACGAAGTGCGCCGTGAATCCCGCAAGCACCCCGAGAGAGCTTAAGTATTACGTCAGGCTTTGTAAAGCGCAGCTTGCCGAGAGTTTGTCCGCAAGACGCGAACTCGCCGAAAAGCTCTCCCTTTCCGCCTTCTATTCGACCAACAAGCTGATGAAGATACTTCCGGTATGGCTCAAGGAATTTTTCATCAAATTCGGCAAAGCCGTAACCACTCAGACCAAACAGACGCTCATTATATCTAATCTCGGCGTGGTGAAGATGCCCGAAGGCATGGAAAAATTCCTCAGGAGGTTCACTTTCAACATAAACATAAGCAAGAAAGTCCCCGTGAATATAGGCGTAGTGAGTTATAACGGCGTCACGGCTATAAGCTTTACGCGCATGCTCGTGTCGACGGAACTGGAGAGGGAGTTTTTCACCACGCTTACGGACGCGGGACTGAAAGTGGAGATCTCCGGCAACCTGAGAGAGCGCGCGAACTGATAAGGCGATCGCAAAGGCTGTAAGCGCCGCTCCGTAAGGGGCGGTTTTTTATTCGGGTATTTCTTGCGTCTCGGCGGAACGGATTCTCGCGTGTGCGCTACGTACGCGAGCGCGCGCGTTCTTAATATATACTAATTACTAAAATTTACTATACAATATTTTATTTATGTGATATTATATCCGTATGCGGGGTATCCTTTAGTGACGCCCGGCAAAAAGAAAGAGGAGCATTTATATGGCCGAAAAAATAAATCACAGTTACGGCGAATCCGATATTCAGGTCCTCGAAGGACTCGAACCCGTCCGTAAGAGACCGGGCATGTATATCGGCACCACCGACGTAAAAGGTCTGCATCATCTCGTGACCGAAGTCGTCGACAACTCGATAGACGAAGCGCTTGCGGGATATTGCACGCATATCGAAGTCACCATTCTTCCCGACGGCGCCTGCCGCGTGAGAGACAACGGAAGAGGTATCCCTACCGGTATCATTCCCAAGGAAGGCAAATCCGCCGTCGAGGTAGTGCTCACCAAGCTTCACGCGGGCGGTAAATTCGGCGCGGGCGGCTACAAGATCTCCGGAGGACTCCACGGCGTGGGCGTATCCTGCGTCAACGCGTTGAGCGAATGGCTCGAAGTGGTCGTCTATCAGAACGGCAAGATCCATAAACAGGTCTTTAACCGCGGCGTGCCGCAGACCGATCTCAAAGTGATAGGCGACACCGACGAGACGGGTACGGAGGTCACGTTCTTCCCCGACGACGAGATATTCGATTCGATAGTCTTCCAGTACGACATGATGCGTCTCCGCTTGAGAGAGCTTGCCTATCTCAACAAGGGACTGCGCATTTCGATAGAGGACAAGCGCGAAGGACAGGAGCGTAAGGAAGTATTCTGCTACGAGGGCGGTATCGTGCATTTCGTCGAACAGATGAACGTCGGCAAAGAAGTGGTATTCCCCGAGATATTCTATATCGAGGAGACCTCGGGAGACAACATCGTCGAAATAGCGATGCAGTACAACACCGGTTACGACGAGAAGATCTACACCTACGCCAACAACATCAACACCGAGGAAGGCGGCATGCACCTCGAGGGCTTCAAGGCGGCGCTAACGAAGGTATTGAACGATTACGGTCAGTCCAGCAAGACCTTGAAGGAGAACGAGAAGCTTTCGGGCGACGACGTGCGTGAGGGTCTTACCTGCGTATTGAGCGTCAAGCTTCCCGAACCGCAATTCGAAGGTCAGACCAAGACCAAGCTCGGCAACTCCGAGATACGTACCCTCGTAAACCGCGTGCTTCAGACCAAGCTCGGCGAATATCTCGAGGAGAACCCCAAGGTCGCCAAGGAGCTTATCACGAAAGCCATAACCGCACAACGCGCGAGAGAGGCTGCGCGTAAGGCGCGCGAGAGCTTCCGCAAGGGCGTTATGGAAGGCACTTCGCTTCCCGGAAAGCTTGCGGACTGCTCCGACACCAATCCCGAGAACTGCGAAATATTCCTCGTGGAGGGCGATTCGGCAGGCGGCACCGCCATTAACGGCAGAGACCGTCAGATACAGGCGATACTTCCTCTGCGCGGTAAGATACTCAACGTCGAGAAAGCAAGACTTCACCGCATACTCGACAACGAGGAGATCAAGGCGATGATCAAGGCGTTCGGCTGCGGCTACAAGGACGACTTCGACATCACCAAGCGCCGTTACGACAGGATCATCTGCATGACGGATGCCGACGTCGACGGCAGCCATATAAGGATATTGCTTCTTACGTTCTTCTACCGCTTCATGCGCCCGCTCGTCGAAGGCGGACACGTCTATATTGCGCTTCCGCCCCTTTACAAAGTGACGAAAGGCAAGGACGAGAAATATTTCTACTCCGATATCGAACTCAAGGAATTCCAGGAAGCCAACGGCGGCGCGCGTTACGATCTCCAGCGTTATAAAGGCTTGGGCGAGATGAACGCCGTACAGCTTTTCGAGACGACTATGGACCCCGAGACGCGTACTCTTCTCAGAGTGACCGTCGACGACGCCGAAGCCGCAGATCAGATATTCAGCCTGCTCATGGGCGAGAACCCCGAACTCAGACGGGCGTTCATCGAGCAGAACGCGACACTTGTAAAGGAGCTTGACGTATAATGGGCAGCAAACAGAGACTGGATATTAAAAACATAAAAGACATACTCTCAAAGACCAAGGTCATACCCACGCCCTTGCTCGACGAGATGAGTAAATCTTTCATCGCCTACGCGATGGCGGTCAACGTAAGCCGCGCGATACCGGACGTGAGGGACGGTCTTAAACCCGTTCACCGCAGAATACTTTTCGCGATGAACGATCTCGGCAATACCTACGATCACCCGCATAAGAAATGCGCCCGTATCGTCGGTGAAGTCCTCGGTAAATATCACCCCCACGGCGACTTGAGCGTTTACGACGCTTTGGTAAGGCTTGCGCAGGACTTCTCGATACGCTGCCCTCTCGTGGACGGACACGGTAACTTCGGCTCGGTGGACGGACATCCCGCCGCGGCGCAGAGGTACACCGAAGCGAGACTTTCGAGAATAGCGGGAGAGATGCTACGCGACCTCGACAAGGATACCGTCGATTTCTATCCCAACTTCGACGACACGCTCATGCAGCCCACGGTGCTTCCGTCGCGTTTCCCCAACCTTCTCGTCAACGGCTCCGAAGGTATAGCCGTCGGCATGGCTACGAGCATACCGCCTCACAACCTCGGAGAGGTCATAGACGGCACGATAGCGCTTCTCGACAACCCCGACATCACGGTGGACGAACTTATCGAATACATACCCGCTCCCGACTATCCCACGGGCGCTCTGGTGCTCGGAAGAGCCGCCGTCAAGCAGGCGTACCGCACCGGTAAAGGCGGCGTGGTGATACGTTCGCGCTGCGAGATAGAGGAGATCGGCGGCAGGAACTGCATCGTGGTCACCGAGATACCTTACCAGGTCAACAAAGCGGTGCTCATCAAGAGCATAGCCGACCAGGTCAAGGACAAGAAGATAGACGGCATTTCCAATATCCGCGAGGAATCCGACCGTTTCGGAATGCGTATCGTCATAGAGCTTAAGCGCGACGCAAGCCCGCAGGTGGTATTAAATACGCTTTATAAGCAGACCAATCTTCAGGTATCGACGGGCATCACCTTCCTTGCGCTCGACGAGGGCAAGCCGAAGATAATGAATTTGAAGGAGATACTCGAAGCGTACGTGAAACACCAGAAAGAGGTCATCACGAGGCGCACGCAATTCCTTTTGAATAAAGCTCTCGACCGCGAACACATATTGAAGGGACTGGTGATAGCGCAGGCGAATATCGACGAAGTCATCCGCATCATCCGTACTTCGAAGGACAACACCGAGTCGAAACCGAGACTGATGGAAGCCTTCCTGCTCAGCGAGAAACAGGCGATAGCCATTCTCGAAATGAAGCTCGGCAGGCTGAACGCTCTCGAGGTGGAAAAACTCAAAGAAGAACTCGACGAGATAGAGAAATCGATAGCGGAATACAGAGACATACTCGCCCGTCCCGAGAGAGTGCGCGACATCATCAAATCGGAGCTTAGCGAAATTAAAGACAAATACAACGAGCCTCGTCGTTCCGAATTGAGCTACGACGCGGGCGAGATAGACATCGAAGACCTTATCCCGAAAGAAGAAGTGGTCATAACCATGACTTACCAGGGATACGTGAAGAGGACTCCCGTAGCGGAGTACAAGGCGCAGAACCGCGGCGGCGTGGGCGTTACGGCGCACAAGGCGAAGGACGAAGACTTCGTGGTCAAAATGTTCGTATGTAACTCTCACGACGAGCTTCTGTTCTTCACCAACCTCGGCAAAGTATATTGCATCAAGGCGTACGAGATCCCCGAAGCCCAGAGAGCGGCGAAAGGAAGGGCGATGGTCAATCTCCTTGCTCTAGGCGAAGGAGAGAAGGTGACGGCGTTTTTGAGCGTCAAGGACTATTCGGGCGGCTATATGGTGATGGCGACGAGACAGGGACTCATCAAGAAGTGCGATCTTACCGAATTCGAACATATCCGTAAGACGGGCAAGATCGCCATCACGCTTACCGAGGGCGACGAGATGTTCACCGCCGACGTGACCGACGGCGACTCCGAAATAATCATGGCGGGCTCTTCGGGCAAGTGCATCCGCTTCAACGAGAAGGACATCCGCAAGACCGGCAGAGGTTCGATGGGCGTAAGGAGCATGAAGCTTGACGAAGGCGAGATAATCGTCGACATGGCTGTCATAAGGACGGGCGAAGAAGAAGTTCTCACCGTTACCGAGAAGGGCTTCGGCAAGCGCAGTTCGCTCGAAGAATACCGCGTACAGGGCAGAGCCGGCAAGGGTATCAAAGCGGGTAACTTCAGCGAAGTTACCGGAGGACTCGCGGGACTCAAGCTCGTCTCGGGAGACGAAGATCTCATCATCATCGCCGACTCCGGAATAATGATCCGTACTCCCGTCAAGGATATAAGCGTGATAGGCAGAGCCACGAAGGGAGTTATAGTGATGAGGCTGCGCGACGGCGGCAAGGTGGCGGCGGTAGCGATAGCGCCACACGAAGAAGCAGAAGAAGACGACGCCAAAGACGGCGGCGCGACCGAAAGCGTCGAAACGGCGACCGAAACCGAAGAAACGGTAACCGAAAGCGTGATGACCGAGGCGAAAGCGGCGGAAACCGAAAGCGCGGCGGAGCCGGAAGGCGACGAGTAGACGGAGGACATATAAAGTATGTTCATAGCGATAAACGGACAACTCGGCAGCGGTAAGAGCGAGCTTTGCAAGAGGCTCGAGGAGGAATACGGGTTCGACGTTTTCCATACCGGGAAGATACAGCGCGAGTACGCCGCGGAACTCGGGATAAGCACCCTCGAGCTGAACAGGCTCTGTAAGACAGACAAGAGGTTTGACAAGATAATCGACACTAAGCTCGTGGAATACGCGGAGCGCGTCAGGGGCAAGGACGTCGTATTCGATTCGCGCATGGCGTGGCACTTCGTGCCCGGAGTGTTCAAAGTGCATCTTCTCGTTTCGCCGGACATAGCGGCGGACAGGGTGTACGGGAAGCGCGAGTCCGTGGAGGAGACCTATTCGAGCAGAGAAGAGGCGATGGCGGAGCTTGTAGAACGCAGCATGCTCGAGAACGACAGATATCAGAGCGTCTACGGAGTCAGAATGAACGACTATCGCAACTACGACCTCATACTCGATACTTCGCTCCTTACCGTGAAAGAGGAACTCGACATTATCCTCGACGCGGCGAAAAAGCAGGAGCAGAGCGGAAATTATAAGGGAATATTCGTCTCTCCCGTAAGTCTGTATCCCACCGCGCCGTATGACGCGGGAGACAAAGAGACGAGCGTCGTCAAGAGAGGCGAGAGCCTGTATATCGTCGGAGGGCACAGGAGAGTGCGCGAAGCGGTACTGCGCGGCGAGCGTCTCATGGAAGTGAAACTCGCTGCGGACGACAGCGCCGTTACGGGCGCGGACGGCTCCGTCAATACCGACCGCGAAATACTGAAAGACTGGGAAGAGATGTGCGGTTTCCGTTACGGATACATTCCCCTCGAGGTTCGCGCGGCAGGCATAAAAGACTGATATTCAAGGAAAAGAACGACGCTTTACCGAGCGTCGTTTTTCGGAAAAAGCGGAAATACCGCTTCCCTCCCGTCGGGAAGGGAAAAGGAGTTTATATATGGAATACGTAACTTTGACCAACGGGAACAAACTGCCTATATTAGGCTACGGCACCTACAAAATAACCGAAGACGAAGTATGCAAATGCGTGCTCGAAGCTTTAGGCAGGGGTTATCGCAGGATAGACACGGCGACCTTCTACGCGAACGAAGCGGGTATCGGCGAAGCCTACGAGAATTCGGGGCTTAATAGGAGCGAAATATACCTTGCCACGAAGCTGTGGACGAACGTGACGAGTTACGCGAAGGCGCGCGAGAGTGCGGAACGCTCGCTGAAGGCGCTCCGTACCGATTACCTCGACATGCTTCTCATACATTGGCCGACCGCGGCGAACGCCGAAGTGTGGCGGGCGATGGAAGACATGTATTTCGAAGGGATATTGAAGGGGATAGGGGTATCGAACTTCAAAGAGCACCACATAGACGAACTTAACGCCGTAAGCCGCATATCTCCGATGTGGAATCAGATAGAACTGCACCCGTATTTCCGTCAGCAGGCGCTGAGGGACTATTGTAAAGGGAAAGGCATAGTCGTCGAGGCGTGGTCGCCGCTTATGCGCGGAAGCGTTCTCGACGAACCCGTTCTCAAAGAGATAGCGGCGAAATACGGTAAGTCCGTTGCGGCGGTGATACTGCGCGCCGACGTCGAGGAGGGTATTGCCGTGATACCCAAGACCGTCTCCCCGGAGAGGATGAGCGAAAACATAGACATATTCGATTTCTCGCTTACCGCCGATGAACTTCAGGCGATAGCCGCGCTCGACAGAGGAGCGAGGCAGTACCGCGATCCCGACAATCACGGGTTTTGATAATTACAAGCGTCCGGTGAAAAAGCGTTCGAGGAGGGAACAGCCATGTTGATAAAAGCCGATTTCAATGCCGCGAAGAAAATTAGCCCCCGCTTTTACGGGATATTTTTCGAGGACATCAATTTCTCGATAGACGGCGGCATGAACAACAATCAGATAGTCAATAAGTCCTGCGGAGCAACGCATATGGAATTCCGTAAGGATCTCGCATATCTTTATGCCGCGATTTTCCACGCGAGAAGGCGTTACCGCACGCGCGTGGAGAAAGCCGATCCTTTAAGATACTGGGAGATGAGCGGAGAAGGAGAGCTCGGCGCCTCGGACGACGCGCCGGTGGCTACCGAAAATCCCGTCTATATGACGGTGAACGTTGCGGGCAAAGCTTATCTCAGGAACAGGGGCTATAACGGCGGCGACAGCACGGAGAGAAAGGGAAGGTATCTCCGCAGGAATTCCCTTAAGCCCGCGATAGGCGTGATCAGGGACGCGGGATACGACGTAGCGTTCTTCGTAAAGAACTCGAACTTTACCGGTACCTTAGAGTGCTATGTCGAGGATAAGGACGGTAAACCCGTCACCACGAAAGCCGAAGTAAAAGTGGCGCGCTCCGGAACGGACTGGGTCAAGGTGACCGCGAGCTGTCGAGCGCTCGAGACATGTATCGGGACTTTCGTCGCCTGTTTTGAAGGAAACGGGACGCTAAACCTGACAGAGTGGTATTTCGGAGCTTCCGAATACTGGGGCAAAGGAGATCCCAAATGGACGGGCGGCAGACTCCGCAAAGACCTCGTGGAAGCTCTCCGCGAGCTGAAGCCGAAGTTCATGCGTTTTCCGGGCGGCTGTCTCGTCGAGGGCTGTACGCTCGACAATTCCTACGACTGGAAACTCACCGTGGGACCCGTCGAAAAGAGGAAATCCAAATTCAACCTCTGGGGCGAAGGTCAGCGCGATCATACTTATATACAGAGCAACGAGATAGGCTTCTACGAATACTTCCTGTTGAGCGAGGATCTCGGAGCGGAGCCGCTGCCGATACTTAACGCGGGGCTCGCCTGTCAGGGCAGGTGCTTCGAGACGGTGACGGAAGGCGACGCCGAATTCGAGCGGCGCAAGCAGAATATACTCGATCTCATCGAATACGCAAACGGCGATCCCGCTACGAGCAATTGGGCGAAGCTCAGGGCGGATTCGGGACACCCCGCGCCTTTCAACCTGAAGATGATAGGCATAGGCAACGAGAATTTCGGCGAGCTGTATAACAAGAACTTCGATATAATGGCAAAAGCGGTCAAGGATAAATATCCCGAAATAGAGATCGTGTGGAGCGCGGGCTTCGACTGCTACAAGCATAAGAATTACGAGAACACCCGCTCCTGTTTCGACGGGAAGCACCCCGACGCCATCGTGGACGACCATTTCTACCGCACTCCGCAGTGGACTATAGAGAATGCGGGGCTGTACGACGATTATCCGAGAGACCGTAACCGTATATTCCTCGGAGAATACGCCGCCAACGAGCCGTGGAATTCCGAGGTGTTGTGGAACAACTACTGTTCCGCGCTCGCGGAAGCGGCGTTCCTTACGGGACTCGAGCGAAACGCGGACATAGTGGTGATGAGCTCGTACGCGCCTCTTTTCTCGAGAGTGGGCGGCGAACAGTGGAAACACAACCTCATCAATTACAACAGCCTTTACGTGATGAAAACCGTTAATTATTTCGTACAGCAATATTATTCCGCTAACTTCGGCACGGAATACATACCCGTGGACTGTGCGGCGAAAGACGGAGTATATACGTCGGTCACTTCAGACGGAGAATACGCGTACGTGAAGGCGGTCAATATCAATCGCGCCGAGATGAATTACGCATTGGAGATCGCAGGAGCGCAATTTGCGGAGAAGGCGACGCATACCGTGATACAATGCGACGACGACGAAGCGCGCAACGATCTCGGATACGATACGGAACCGATATACCGTATCGCGCCTATCACCTCGCCGAAGGAAGTTTCGGGCGCGATAGAACTCGTGCTCGCTCCGCGTTCGGTAAATATCGTGAAGGTCGCTTTGAAGAAGAACTGACGTCGCGGTATTAAACCGCTAATACAAAAAAAGAAGCGGCGTGCCGCTTCTTTTTGCGTCTACGGATTGGCTTCTATTTCCTTGAGAGCGGGATATTCGTTATACAGAGAAGAGGTTTTCTTTTTCCAGAAATATCGGAAATAGGCGTTCCCCTCGAATCGGAAGGGCTGTTCTCTGAGACGGCGGAGATATTTGCGCACCAACTCTTCTTCGGCGGCGAAAGCTTCGAGAGAGACTTTGTCGACGGCGGAGTCGTCGGCGGCTGCGAGCGCGCGGTCGACGTATTTCTTTTCGAGCGCACGCGCCTTCTCGAGATATTCGGCGCGTATTTCGGGATTGCCCATGAGTTTGCGGTTAAGAAGTTCGCGCTTGAGCCAGAAATAGAGGGCGTCTTTTTCGCAGGAGCCTATCGCCGTCGCCTTTACGGAAAGCGGTTTGTATACCGACATGCACGGGAAAGAGCTGCCGGTCACGAAATAGCGTTTGCCTATCTCCGCTATATAGCTTCCCGTCGTCTGGTCTCCGAAGAGATTGCCCGCATGCATGCATGCGCTCGAGGTGGAAGCCTTGGTGACGTCCACGTCGGGCGAAGCGTGAGAGCGGAGCGCCGCCGTCATCGCTTCGAAGCCGTTATTTCCGGTGCCGAGCGCCGCGTAAGTCGCCTTCCGCCGCGCTTCCGCGCCGGCTATTTTCGTCACGAGAGCGTTTTCGTAACGCCTCTTGAAGTTGATCTTGGTCTCAGCGTCCGCGTCGTCGTAGTTGTCGGTAACGGAGATGCAGTTAGAGATGGAAGCTTTCTTGCGCACCTCCTTCACCGCCCAGTGCTTGCCCGCGGTCTCGAGTATGAAAGCGCTCTTGCCGTCCGCTATGAGATAACCGTTGTGATAGCGGAAGTTTTTGCCGTAACCGCAGTTCCCTTCCTGACCGTATTCTACGGCGAGCGCGACGATGAGTTTCCATGCTTCTTCCGCCGTGCGCGAGCGCTCGAGCGCGAGCCTGAGAAGGTCCATGCCTATGAGGCCGTTGCCGCCGCGATGACCGGCGTTGGTGAAGAGAGCTTCGTTGCCGATATTCAGACCGCATTCGTTATAACCCATTTCCGCACCCCATATCCAGTGCGGCTTCATCAACACCACGGGTAGTGTTTCGGTAGCTTGTGCTACTGAAATGTAGGTTGTTTTAAGCTCTTCTCCGGTCGAATGCTTCTGTCCGCCGTAGCGGATGAGGAGATGGGCTTCGTTGGGCGAGCGGTCGGAATTTTTGCCGAACCAGCTCTTGCCGTCGCGCTTAAGAAAAACTGTGTCGCACATATCGTCCTCCCGTGACGCGGATGGTCACGGAGAAATTATACCACGCATTACGCGAATAAAGAGATTTTAGGGAAAAATTTTACTTAACTTTTGACAAATCCTCGCCCGCGCGCTATAATAGCGCCATTATTCTCGAAGGTGAACCATGCATATAATAGACGTTCATTCGCATATATATCCGGAAAAGATCGCCGACAAGGCGTCGCATTCCATAGCGGATTTCTACCGTATAGACGCGCGTACCGAGGGTACGAGCGCGGTGCTTCTCGAAGAGGGGCGCGCCGCAGGCATAGACGTATACGTGGTTAATTCGGTAGCGACCAACGTAAGACAGGTAAGACGTATCAACGAATTTCTGCTCTCCGAGGTACGCGCGCATCCCGAATTCAGGGGGTTGATCGCGCTGCACCCCGACATGGACGAGGGCGCTATCCGCGACGAAATAGAATGGGGTATCCTCAACGGCTTCAAAGGCATTAAGCTTCACCCCGATTTTCAGCATTTCTATCTCGACGAGCCGAGGGCGAAGAAGATATACAGAGCGGCTTCGGGGAAGCTTCCGATACTTTTCCATACCGGCGACAGCAGATTCAATTTCTCTTCTCCGGGGCGCATGGCGAAAGTGGCGGAGGAATTTCCGGATCTAATCTGTATCGCCGCACACTTCGGCGGCTGGTCGGAATGGAATCAGGTAGGAGTGTATAAAGGTCTCGGTAACGTTTACGTCGATACTTCCTCCACGCTCGCGTTTATTTCTCCCGACGAAGCTAAGAGGTACATCGATTATTTCGGCGCGGAATGGTTCCTTTTCGGCGTGGACTTCCCGATGTGGAACGCTTCCGAAGAACTGGAGCGGTTCATGAAGGTGGATATTTCCCTAGAGGAGAGGGAGATGATTCTATGGAAGAACGCTTCCGCGCTTATCGGTATAGATCTTGAATAGCGGCATATTGACTTTGCGTAGCGCAAAATGGTAAAATGACCGTATATTACGAGGAGCTATAAGTGGTCGATTTCTTGGAATTTGCGAGAAAACTTTTCAGACCCGCTGCGGAGAGGGAGATAAGGCACGGTACGGAAGGCGTAGTGTGCCGCAAAAACATATCTTACGGCGGGGGAGACAAGCGGCTTTACGATATGTATTCGCCCGACGCCGCGCTCGCAGCGGACGTTCCCGCGTCGCTTCCCGTCATCTATCTTCACGGCGAACTTTTCGGAGACGCGCAGAGGAAGGCGCGCGACGAATTCTGTAAGAGGCTCGCGTCTGAAGGTCTCGGAATAATCAACGCGGGTTTCGGCGTGTGCAAGGATGGAGCTTCAAGCGCGTCCGATGCGCTCGACGCCCTCACCGATCATCTCGTTACGGAGCTTGCGGGATTCGCGCCCGACGGACGCGTGATATTCTGCGCCGACGGGTCGGGAGCGTGGCTTGCAGCCGATTTCATTTTGCGCGCGATGAAAGATCCCGCCTCGTTCCGCATACATCCCGCCGGACTGGTGGCTTTTTCGGGATTGTACGATCTCGGTTATTTCGCGCAGTCTCCGGCGAAGAAGGGGTTCAAAGCGGAGGCGGTGCGCGCTTTCGCGGGACTCGATTATGCCAAGGGATTCACGCATGAGGAAAAAGAAATTCTTGCAAGTTACGACGTTACTCCGCGTCTGAACGGCGATTTCCCTCCGGTCTTCGTGGCTTATACGGTGCGCGACGACTATTACCCCGGGCAGGGGGAGAGAATGGTGAAGGCTCTCGACGCTTGCGGCGCGACATTCCGAGAATATAAAGCGGTACACGCGTCGTGCAAACATAATTGGCAGCTCGGGCAGGACGAAAACCTTGCCGCGGCGGTCACTGCGAGTGCGGTAAGATTTATCCGCGACATAGCTTCGGGCGGCGCGGTGCGCGGCGAATATACCGAGGTCTGACGTACGGGCGCGCCGAACGCGCGGCGTTAAAGATATATTAAGGTAAAGGATATGCTTCCGAACAGACTTTTACCGGAACGGATAGGCGGCGATTACGCCGCGATGAAGTCCGCCGTAGGGTCGGGTAAGCCGACGGCGGTTTTTTACGCTACCCAGAACGCAAGATACTGGCTCGCCGCGGCTACGGGTAAATTTTTCCTTTACGTCACCGCGGACAGAATGGCGGCGAGGAGCGCGAAGGAGATACTCGAGAGTTATTGCGGTAGGGAAGTCGCTCTCGTACCGGAACGGGACGACGTGCTTTACAACGTCAAGGTAAACACTTCCACCACGGTCGCGGAGAGAACTTCCGCGCTTGCCGCGATACTGACGGGTAAGGTCGCGGGAGCCGTAGTCTCTGCCGAAGGCGTATTGCAGAGATACCCGTCCCGCAGTCTTTTCTTAAAGGCGCTTACCTTACTCAAAAAAGGCGCGTATATTCCTCCCGAGGAGCTTGCCGAACGCCTCGTGTCTGGCGGCTACCGTCCCTCGGAACAGGTGCTGAAAGAGGGCGATTTTGCCCGACGCGGAGACGTATTCGATATATGGAACGCAGGCGCGGAGCTGCCGGTAAGGCTCGAATTTTTCGGCGACGAAATAGAGAGTATCAGGCTTTTCGCGCCAGAATCGATGCTCTCGGTAAGAGAGACAGACGAGGTGACCGTTGCGCCGGTAAGTGATATTTTGGTATCCCGAGAAGTGGCGGATAGCGCCCTGAAACGCCTGTTTGCGTTGAAGAAAAAAGCTTTCCGCGAGCTTAGCGACAATATCGATTCGGTAGCGGAGAGACTGGAAGCGGATCCCGGCGATCCTTCCCTGGTATGGGCGCTTCCCTTCGTGAAAGAATGCACCGACGACATCGTAAGTTATCTTCCCGAGGACGCGGTGGTGGTGCTGGACGAGCCGCGCGCTATAGACGAGAAACTCAAGCTGTATCGCAACGCGCATACCGTTCGCGTGAAAAGTCTGGCAGAGTCGGGCGCGGTTACCGCCGAGCATGCGGAAAGCATTTATACCGCGGAAGAAGCGGTCGCGCTTTTCGGAGCGAGAACGATACTCGGATTCCAGCAGATAACTTCTTCAAACCCCGTATTCGAGCCGAAAGCGATATTCAGCCTGAAGTCGCTTCCGCTCACGCGCTACAGCTCCAATTACGAAGCGCTCGCCGCCGACGTGAAAAATCTGTGCATAGGCGGATCGCATACGATGATCTATGCGGGCAACGAGGGGACGGCGGAGACGCTTGCCGAATTTTTCCGCGAGCACGACATAGGGGTTCGGATCACCGCCGATACCGAGGACGAATATCCCGTCGTCATAATTCCCGAAAGACTGGCGCGAGGGTTCGTCTGTCCCGCGGCAAAGCTCGCGCTGATAGGTACCGACGACGTGGTGCGCAGATCCGGCGCGCCGAGAAAGAGCGCCGCGCGTAAGCGGCAGGCGTTCGTGATGCCCGAGAAGGGAGATTACGTCGTCCACGAGCGGCACGGCATAGGTATGAGCGAAGGACTGGTCACGCTGACTACTTCGCTCGGCACCAAGGATTATTACTGTATCCTGTACCGCGGGGGAGACAGGCTGTATCTTCCCACGGACAGGCTCGACGAGGTGGACAAATACACCGGAGGCGGTACGCCGCAACTCAACAAGCTCGGCAGCAAGGAATTCGAAAGAGTCAAGGAACGCGTGCGCGGCTCGGTGAAGAAGATGGCTACCGATCTCGTCGCCCTTTACGAGAAGCGTCTCCGCGCCAAAGGATATAAGTACTCCGCCGACACCGTATGGCAGAAGGAGCTTGAGGATAACTTCCCTTACGACGAGACCGACGACCAGCTTATAGCGATAGCGGAGATAAAAGAAGACATGGAGAAGGGCAAGGTCATGGACCGTCTTCTGTGCGGCGACGTGGGTTTCGGCAAGACGGAAGTAGCTGTACGCGCCATATTCAAGACCATAATCGAAGGGAAGCAGGCGGCGTTTCTTTCGCCCACCACTATACTCGCTCAGCAACACTACAACACGCTGTCCGAGCGCTTTGCGCCGTTCGGCATCAAAATAGATCTTTTGTCACGTTTGGTATCCCGAGAAGGGATAAAGAATGCCCTCGAACGCATAAAATCGGGCGAGACAAGCGTCATAGTGGCGACCCACAGACTGCTCGGGAAAGACGTCGTTTTCAAGGACCTCGGGCTGCTAGTGCTCGACGAGGAACAGCGGTTCGGAGTGGAGCATAAAGAGAAGATCAAAATCCTCAAGAACAACGTCAACGTACTGAGCATGTCCGCTACTCCGATACCGCGTACTCTTCATATGGCTTTGAGCGGGATACGCGACATCTCCACGCTCGAGACCCCTCCTGAGAGCCGTCTGCCCGTCGAGACCTACGTGGTCGAATGCTCGGACGCGCTTATCAGAGACGCCTGTACGCGAGAGCTTGCGCGCGGCGGGCAGGTATTCATTCTTTTCAACAGGGTGCAGGGCATAGAGAAATTCCATAGAGAAATATCCGATCTTCTCGGCGACGAAGCGCGGGTCATATATGCCCACGGACAGATGGACGACGCGCTTCTCGAGGAGAGGATAAGGGCTTTTTATAACAAAGAAGCGGACGTGCTGATAGCCACTACTATCATCGAGAACGGCATAGACATTCCGGACGCGAACACTCTCATCGTGATAGACGCCGACAGACTCGGACTCGGCGAACTGTATCAGCTGCGCGGCAGAGTGGGCAGAAGCCACAACCTCGCGTACGCATATTTTACGGTACGCGAAGGGAAAGTGCTTACGGAGAACGCGGGCAAGCGTCTCGACGCGCTTATGCGCTATACGGAGCTGGGCAGCGGATTCAAGATAGCGATGCAGGATCTCGAGATCCGCGGCGCGGGCAACGTGCTGGGCAGAGAACAGCACGGCAACATGGAGAAAGTGGGATACGACCTTTACTGCAAGATCCTGCGCGAATGCGTGGGAGAAATGCGAGGGGAAAAGATCAACGTCCTTAGGGAAGTGGAGATCGTAGTGGAGGGCGATACCGCTCTGCCCGCCGATTACATTCCCGAAGGCAGCGGCAGGGTCGCTTTCTATAAGAGGATCTCTTCGCTCGGCGGGCAGAAGGAATACGAGGAATGCGTGCGCGAAGTGCGCGACGTCTACGGACCGCTTCCGCAGGCTGCCGAGAACCTCGTCAAAGTGGGTCTGATCAAAAATCTGGCAAGGAAGCTCGACATAAAGAAAGTGACCGTCGCGGAAAGGGGCTACGGCATAGTTTTCTACGAGGACGCGAGCCTGAAGAACGCGGGTCTTCTCGCGGCGCTCGACAAATTCCGTTCCGACGCCGTGCTCATACCCTCGTCTCCCGTGCAGGTGATATTCTCTCCCAAGATATACGGCGCGAGCGCGCGTCTCGATTTCGTAACGGAGTTTCTTGCCGCCGCCGAAGAGGCGGGGAAAAAGTCCGACGCCGATCCTTTCGGCTGCTGACGAACGGAGAAAAAGGGCGTTTCGGAGCCTTATCCTACTTTCTTCACATTACGTACACGCGCCCGTATAAAAATTTTACCCTTATTTCCTTGTCTTTTGCCCGAGTATAGGGTATAATGCATATTACTTATGGAAACTTTCCGAACGGAGTTTCGACGGATAAGGAGTTTAACCCGGATGTTAAAGAAAAGAATTTTCGGCTTGCTCGCCGTTCTTCTCATCGCTTCTCTTCTCGCCGCCTGCGCGGTGGGATGCACTTTCGTTAAGAAGAACGAGGACAGAGCCGCCAACGAAAACTACGTCACCATCAACAACAAGGGCATCACGCTTACCGTATCCTATAACGAGCTGATGGATTATTTCAACAGCATGGGATACTATTACATCAATTATTACGGCTATTCCGTGGAGGACACACTCGACGTCTGCATCAGCACCAAGATACAGACCAAATATCTCCTCACGGAAGCCATGGTATATCTTACGGGAGACGCGGTAAGCGCGGCGCGTAAGAGCGTGCTCGTAGGCGGCGGCGCGAAAGTCAATCCCGTGGACGTTCTCACCGTAGCCGAGAAATACGCGGCGATATACGCGGTCAATTCGAGCATCGATTCCAGTATCGAGACCGCCGAAGAGGAAGCTTATCAGGAAGATCTCAACCGCATCATGAACGCCATCCCCGCGGAAAACGTGAAAGAGATAGTTTTCGCGGAGGAAACTGAGGCGTATTTCGCGAAGTTTTTCCATGACGGCGAAGGTTGTTACGTCGGCAACGAGTTTGACACCGACCGCGTGAAGATCAGAGTCGTCTACGACAACGGCGAGAAGTCGGAAGCGTTCATAGTGCCTACCGGCGCATACACCACCGCTTTCTCTTCGGAAGCCACAGAGGATTACGCAGAGCGCACCGAGGACAAGAATTTCGTCATCTCTTTCACCGAGAACGTGACCGACAAAGACGGCAACGTGACCGAGGAAGCGCACACTCTTACCTACGATTACAAACTCGTTTATCCGCGCGAGACTCTCGAGGAAGTCGAAGAGCCTACCGATTACGCGGAGATCACGATAGGGGATTTCGATCCCATATCGAGATATGCCAAAGAATCCGAGATCCCCGACGAGATCAAAGCCGCATGCCGCATCCGCAACCTCGAGCAAGAATACGCGGACGCCGAGAAGAGCGGCAACAAATACAAGACCGAAGCCTACCGCGTCACTCTCGAGAACATGAAGAATTCCTATAAGACCATGGAATACTTCTATAATTCCCAGTACGAGAGCACGGTGCTCAGCGCGCTCCAGGCGGAAATATATCTTGCGGCGGACAATTCCGCGGGAGCGGACGGCGTCATATCCGACGCCAAGATAGCGGAGGAATACCGTTATCTCTATACTACCGGCAAAAATTCTTACGGAACGGACGCCGACACCAATAAGAGCGCGTTCATCACCGCGATCAAGAACGGTATGGACACCGTATATTATTATCCCTCCGTCACCGACATCGACGAATACTATTACGTTTACCAGATCCTCTTCTCGTTCACCGACGAGATGGAGGCATTCCTCGAAGAAGCGGGCGACGACGAGGAGACGATCAAGGAATTTACCGATTATTTCTACACCATCCTCGAGACGCAGCCTTCGAACGCCGACTATGACGCGGAGAAGTACGATCCCGAGGACGCCGAAACCGTCGAGCCTTTCGGAGACGAAGTGCTTGTGAAGGACGTTATCGCGGAGCTCGAAACGAAGCTTGCGGAGATCTATGGCGGAACGAGCGAGAACAAGGCTTCGGAAGCCACGGAGCTCTTCCTCGAATATCTCTACAAATACAACGACGACCCCGGCATCTTCAATAACGCATACGGCTATCTCATGACCGCGGATCCTGAGGATTCGGGCTGGGTAGACGCCTTCAACGAACTCGGAGAAGCGATATTCACTTATAACAACGCCGCTCTCGGCGGCGCGGGCAAAGTCGGCAACGCGTTCGACGCGGACGGACATCTCGCGTATAAAGCTTCCAATTACGGCATACATCTTATGATGATCAGCTCGACGCCTTTCGCGGGAGTGAACGACGAGGAGCTCGCGCTTATGGGAACCGACGCCGAGATAATCGCATATCTCAAGAGCCGCGTCAATCCTTCGACCGGCAAGAGCCTGTACGAAACGCTCCGCGACGGTCTGAAGACCGAGAACCGCACACTTAAGTATAACGCGTTCGTATCCAAAGTTCCCGAAGACATTTTCGAACGAGACGATAAGAACAATCTTACCGTGAACGAATCCGTCAAGGGCTTTATCGACATCAACGTCAAGAAGATCAAGAAAGAAATATACGACGTGTATTTGGGTTAAAACGGTTGCGTTTTACGGGGAATGCGATTATAATTATCGATAAATTGAAAATTAGGAGGTAACGACATGAATTACAGTGAAGTGCAGACGCATCTCGATATAGTTAAATGGCACGAAAGCGAGGATCGCGGAATGGATATGTGCAGACATATGCCTTACTGCGAATACTGCCGCGGCGAAGAGGAATATCCCTGTGCCAAAGCTTACGAGAGAATGGAACAGGCGAAAGCGGAAGCGGAAGCAAAAGAAGTGAAGAAGGCGAAGAAAGCCGCCGCTCCCAAAGCGAAAGCCGCCCCTAAAGCGAAAGCCGCTCCCAAAGCGAAAGCCGAGGAAGTAAAAGCGGAGGCGAAAGCCGAAGAGAAAGCTCCCGCGAAAGCCGAAGAGAAGGCTCCCGCAGCGAAAGCCGCTCCCAAAGCGAAAGCCGCAAAGAAAAAAGCTTAACCGAAAGGAAAAGAAAAAAGCCCCGCGCGGGCTTTTTTCGTAGGTGGAAATGCCGTACGAAGATATAGACGTTATCGCGGTCGCGGTAGCGGCGGGCGTTGCCGTCGCGGTGGCGGCGCTATCATTGTTCAAGAAGCTTTTAACTCCCGCGGCGACGGCAGTCGCCGCGGTCATTCTCGTTGCGGCAACGGTCTTTACGGGATACGCAGGGCTTGCGTTATACGCGGGCGCTTTCCTTATGTCGGGGATACTCTCCTTCGTCGGCAGAAAGACGAGGGCGGAGCGCGAAGCGGGTATCCATAAAAGAACGGGTACGCGCGGCGTCGTGCAGGTGATATGCAACGGGCTGCCCGCCCTCATTTTCTCTGCGGTGTGGTTTTCTACGGGCATATCCTCTTTCTATACCGCTTTCGTAGCTTCTCTCGCCGCGGGCTTTGCCGACTCCGCGGCTTCCGATATGGGCATCCTCTCACGCTGCACAGCGCGCAGTATTCTCACTTTCCGCCCCGTCAAAAGGGGATTGAGCGGGGGCGTCACCCCTTTAGGTACGCTGTCCGCTTTTTTGGGCGCGATATTCGTAGCCGCCGTCGCCCTTCCTTTCGGGAACGGCTACGGCATTGTTTCCTTCGCGGTAGCTTTCGCCGCGGCGTTCGCGGGCACTCTCGCGGATTCCGTTCTCGGCGCTTCTTTGCAGGCGCTGTACCGCTGCAACGAGTGCGGAGAACTTACCGAAAAAGAGATCCATTGCGGCTCGCCCGCAACGCTCGTACGCGGAGCGCGCTTTATGGATAACGATCTGGTCAATCTCATCTCCCTTCTTTTCGCCGGCGCTTTCGCCGCGGCGATAGCGCTATGAACGGCGATCCTCTCACGCGCGCCGTGCGCGCGCCGTTGTCCGGATATAAAATTATAGTCAAATAAATCAGAAACAATATCTAAAGAATTTGACATACGCGCGTGCGCGGTGATATATTTTTACCATAAAATACGCATCGCGTTTTTTATTTTCAAATACGAAAGGAGAGCAACTATGAAACAGGATATGATCGCCATCATCGATCTCGGCTCCGAGAACAATTCCGCCCTCGCGAGGGCTATCCGCGCTTACGGCGTGTATTCCGAGATATACCCCCACGATATCACCGGCGCCGAATTCAAAGCGCTTTCCAACGTCAAAGGCGTTATACTGAACGGCGGACCCAACAACGTCGTGGACGGCGTAGCCATAGACGTTTCCGACGAGATATACTCTGCGGGCGTTCCCGTAGTCGCTCTTAACCATAAAACCGATAAGTGCCCCGCGATCACCGAAGCGGAAGTCAAGAGCTTCGTATTCGACACCTGCAAGTGCGAAGCCAACTGGAACATGGCGAATTTCATCGACGATCAGGTGGAACTTCTCCGTAAGCAGATAGGGGACAAGAAGGTATTGCTCGCTCTTTCGGGCGGCGTGGACTCCTCCGTCGTCGCGGCGCTTCTCATCAAAGCCATCGGCAAGCAGCTCGTCTGCGTGCACGTCAATCACGGACTTCTCCGTAAAGGCGAACCCGAGCAGGTCATCAAGGTATTCCGCGAGGAGCTGGGAGCCACGCTCATCTATTCCGACTCCGTGGACAGGTTCCTCGATAAGCTCGCCGGAGTCAGCGATCCCGAGAAGAAGAGGAAGATAATAGGCGCCGAATTCATCCGCGTATTCGAGGAAGAAGCGCGCAAGCTCGACGGTATCGACTTCCTCGCGCAGGGAACCATATATCCCGATATAGTGGAATCGGGAACCAAAACCAACAAAATAGTGAAATCTCATCACAATGTGGGCGGACTTCCCGACGACCTTAAATTCGAGCTCGTGGAGCCCCTCAAGTACCTCTTCAAAGACGAAGTGCGTGCCTGCGGCAAGGCGCTCGGACTTCCTGACGACATGGTATACCGTCAACCCTTCCCCGGACCGGGACTGGGCGTAAGGTGCCTGGGAGCGATCACCCGCGACAGGCTGGAAGCGGTGAGAGAGAGCGACGCAATCCTGCGCGAAGAATTCGACAAAGCGGGACTTCGCGGCAAGGTATGGCAGTACTTCACGCTTATCCCCGACCTCAAGAGCGTGGGCGTCAAAGACAACGCGAGGTGCTTCGAGTGGCCCGTTATCATCCGTGCCGTCAACACGGTTGACGCGATGACCGCTACGATCGAACCCATCGACTATGCCGTGCTCAAGAAGATCACCGACAGGATCCTTACGGAAGTGAAAGGCGTGAACCGCGTTCTTTACGACATCACCCCCAAGCCCACCGGCACGATAGAGTGGGAGTAAGGCGCAGAGCGTAATTCAAAAAGGAAACGCCCCGGAACGGGGCGTTTTTTCGTGCGTTCCGCGAGGAAAGTCCGCGTTTCCTGCGCGTCGGGAAGGGGCGACGGCGCACGGGAAAAGTGTACTATTGAATTTTATTTCCCGTGGGATTATAATTAAAGAAAGAATGCTTTTCCGACGCTAGTCGGACTTATAAGGAGGGCGAGAGTATGATTGTGAAATGACCGGAGTCTATCGGGGTTAATGTCTGAGGCGCTGTCTTTGCGGAGCGCCCGTGTAAGGGGGAACGGCGTTAAATTTCATAAAGGAGAAACGACGATGGATATTAAAGAATACAAGAAATATTTTTATGCAAACGAGCGTAATTACTCGATAGACGTTATAGACGATTATTATTCTAGCGAGAAGGGCGGCAAAAGGGCGGTCGATTCTGCGTTCAACGATATGGCGGTGCGCACACTGAAAAAGGTTTCCGACGACGAAGGCGGCGACGGCGCCGTCGAGAAAGAAAGGGCGCTTACCTATCTCAGAGACTCCTTCTACGCATATTTCCATAAAGGCGGCGAGATAGACACCGTCGACGGCAGGAAAAGTTACGATGTTCTGTCGCGCGAAGGCTTCGACGAGTGGCACAAGGCGGTGTGTACCGAATTCCTCACCCTTTTCAACGAGGACAACAGGAAAAGATATCAACCCGTAGCGTACGGCAAGGCGCAGAAAGCGGTCAATATGGTATTCAAATACCTATATTGCTACGACGGCGCGGATAAATATATCGACGAAGGTTATTTCGACTATTGCCACATGCCGATAGACAATCTGACGCTTAACTG
>CALVNM010000004.1 GCA_944349735.1 uncultured Clostridia bacterium
CGGGTGGGGTTGGTGGAGTTGCCGGTTATACCGACGTCCGCGCCCTCTTTGATCATTATAGCAACGCCTTCGTTCACGTCGTCCGCGCCGTAGCAACGAACTTTGGCTTTCTCGCCGTCGCTGTATGCCTTCTCTTTAACAACGGTCAGAGTATCGGTGAACTGATTGTACTCCGTCTGTACATAGGTGAATCCGTTGATACGGCTGATGATGTACGCCGCGTCTTTGCCGAGTCCGTTAAGTATAACGCGCAGAGGCTCTTTACGGACTTTATTTGCGGAGCGCGCAATACCGATAGCGCCTTCGGCAGCAGCGAAACTCTCGTGTCCGGCTACAAAAGCGAAGCATTTGGTATCCTCACGGAGAAGTTTTGCGGCAAGATTGCCGTGTCCGAGTCCCACTTTACGGGTGTCCGCAACGGAGCCGGGTACGCAGAACGCCTGCAGTCCTTCGCCGATAGCTTCGGCGGCGTCGGCAGCTTTCTTCGTTCCCTTCTTGATCGCGTTGGCGCAGCCGATGGTGTACGCCCATACCGCGTTCTCGAAAGCTATGGGCTGTACGCCCTTGACGATAGCTTCGACGTCTATACCCTTCTTGAGGCAGATATCCTTCGCTTCCTCGAGGTCTTTGATACCTATGGACGAAAGGAACGCGTTGACCTTATCAATTCTTCTGTCATATCCTTCAAATCTGATAGCCATATCGCTTGCCTCCTGTTATTCCACTCTGGGATTTATCTTCTTGACGGCTTCGTTGAAGCGACCGTAAGTTCCGGTGCACTTCTTGAGCGCTTCCGCGGGCTCTACGCCTTTGACTGTGATCTGCTCGAGCATTTGTCCGACGCGGATGAATTCGTATCCGATAACTTCGTTATCCTCGTCGAGACCTATACGGGTAACGTAACCCTCCGCCATTTCAAGGTATCTTACGCCCTTGACTTTGGTGGAATACATCGTGCCGATCTGACTTCGCAGACCTTTACCGAGGTCCTCGAGTCCCGCGCCGATGGCGAGTCCGTCTTCGGAGAACGCGGACTGGCTTCTGCCGTAAACGATCTGGAGGAAGAGTTCGCGCATCGCGGTATTGATGGCGTCGCATACAAGGTCGGTATTGAGCGCTTCGAGAATGGTCTTGCCGGGAAGTATCTCGGCAGCCATAGCCGCAGAGTGCGTCATACCGGAGCATCCGAGAGTCTCTACGAGAGCTTCTTCGATTATTCCGTTCTTGATATTGAGGGTGAGTTTGCAGGCGCCCTGCTGAGGTGCGCACCAGCCTACGCCGTGCGTAAGACCGCTGATATCGCTTATTTCCTTTGCTTTAACCCATTTGCCTTCTTCGGGAATGGGTGCGGGTCCGTGGTGAGGACCTTTTGCCACGCATACCATTTTATCTACTTCATGAGTGTATTGCATTGTTACCTCCGATTTCCGTATTAGTTTAGCAAATTTTTTCCGTCTTGTAAACAGATTTCCGCTTGCTAATTAAGTTTTTTTAAGAGCTTGAGATCGATGCGCTGTTTTTCGTCGATTTTGATGACTTTAACACGCACCGCGTCGCCTACGTTAACTACGTCGGTTACTTTCTCAACGCGGTTCTTGCTGAGTTTACTAATATGGATCATGCCTTCTTTATTGGACGAAATCTTTACGGAAGCGCCGAACTGACCCTTCTCGTTCTCCATGATCTTCACTACCGTGCCGTCGATCTCCTCGCCCACTTCGAATTCGTGTACGATGTCCTCGACTATCCTGCGCGCTTTTGCAATGCGTTCGGAATCGTTGGAAGCGATGAATATCGTGCCGTCGTCGCTGATGTCGATCTTTACGCCGGTCTCTTCGATGATCTTGTTGATGGTCTTGCCGCCGGAACCGATGACTTCGCGGATCTTATCGGGATCGATACTGAATGTGACGATCTTGGGCGCGTACGGGCTGAGCTCTTTACGCGGAGCGGGCAGTACCTCGAGCATCTTGCCGAGTATGAAAAGTCTGCCTTTGCGCGCCTGCTCGAGCGCACGGGTGAGTATCTCTCTATTGATACCTTTGATTTTAATATCCATTTGAATAGCGGTGATACCTTCCGCGGTGCCCGCGACTTTGAAGTCCATGTCGCCGAAGAAGTCCTCTATCCCCTGAATATCGGTAAGGATATGGAGCTTGTTATTGACGTCGTCCTTGATAAGCCCCATCGCGACGCCCGCTACGGGAGCCTTGATCGGAACGCCTGCGTCCATGAGAGCGAGCGTAGAGCCGCACACGGAAGCCTGCGAAGTGGACCCGTTGGAGCTGATGACTTCGGAGACCGTCCTTATGGCATAAGGGAAGCACTCTTCGCTCGGGAGAACGGGTTCAAGCGCGCGCTCCGCGAGAGCGCCGTGACCTATCTCGCGTCTGCCGGGGCTGCGGAGAGGCTTTGCCTCGCCGGTGCTGTATCCGGGCATATTGTAATGGTGCATATATCTCTTGAATACGTCCTCGTCGAGACCTTCGAGCTTCTGCACTTCGCCTATCGTACCGAGGGTGGCGGTGGTGAGCACCTGGGTCTGACCTCTCGTAAATACCGCGGAGCCGTGGACTCTCGGAAGAAGTCCCACTTCGCACCAGATAGGTCTGATGTCGGTAAGGCTTCTGCCGTCGGGACGTACGCCCTTGTCGGCGATCATGGCGCGTACACATTCTTTTTTCATCGCGTAAAGGATGTCGTCGATGTCGCGTTTGTTATCGGGATATTTATCCGCAAAATGCGCCATGATGTCGGAGGTGATCTCTTCCTCTCTCGCTTCGCGCACGTTACGGTCAAAAGTGTCGAACATATAGTTGATCTTATCCTGAGCGTAAGCCTTGACGTCGGACTCGATCTCGGCGGGTGCGTGATAAAGCTCCACTTCCTTCTTGGGTTTACCGACCTCTGCCTGTATGCCTTCGATCCAGGAAACGATCTTCTTGATCTCTTCGTGACCGAAGAGAATTGCGTTGAGCATCTCTTCTTCGGTGATTTCGTTAGCGCCGGCTTCGACCATCATTATGGCGTCTTTGGTTCCGCTTAAAGCAAGATTAAGACGCGATCTCTCGCGCTGATCGTTATCGGGGTTGATGATATATTCGCCGTCAACATAGCCCACCATCACGGAGCCTGTGGGACCGTTGAAGGGTATGTCGGATACGCTCAAAGCTATGGAGCTTCCGAGCATGCCGAATACTTCCGGAGGGATATTGGTATCGACCGAAAGAGCGGTGGCTATGACCGACACGTCGTTAAAGAGTCCTTTCGGGAAAAGAGGACGTATGGGTCTGTCGATAAGACGGGAAGTGAGTATCGCCTTATCGGAAGGACGACCCTCTCTCTTCTTGAATCCGCCGGGGATCTTGCCCACGGCATACATTTTTTCCTCGAAGTCCACTCCGAGAGGGAAATAATCCATACCTTCTCTCGGGGATTTGGACATGGTGACGTTGGTGAGTACCACGGTGTCTCCGCAGCGGATAAGAACTTCTCCGTTGCTGTGCGAGCAATAGCCGCCGATCTCCGCGGAAACTTCGCGTCCGCCGATAACTGTCTTGAAAATCTTACTTTCTTTCATTTTGCCTCCTGTCCCCATCCGCGGGGACTTTGATAATTTATAACTTTTTGAGCGGATCGGAACGGCATACAACGCCGCTTATCCGTGAAAAAAGGGTGGCGAAAACGCCACCCTTTCCCGATATTACTTACGGATGCCTAATTCAGCGATGAGATTTCTGTAACTCTCGATGTCGGTCTCCATGAGATAACGGAGAAGATTTTTTCTCTGACCTACGAGCTTCAGAAGTCCTCTGCGGCTGTGGTGGTCTTTCTTATGCACGGAAAGGTGTGCGTTGAGGTCGGCTATTCTCTTGGTGAGCAATGCGACCTGGACTTCGGTGGAACCCGTGTCGTTCTCGTTCTTGCCGAATTTGGCGATGATCTCTTTTTTCTGTTCGGTTGTCATGTTAATTTACTCCTTTTCGAATGAGCTGATACGCCTTGCTCCCAGTACGAAAACCGCATTCCGAACCGAGGGCGAGGTAAATCGCTTACATAATGTAACATAAATATTATTTAATTGTAAAGCGAATTTAAACAAAATTTGATTTTTCCGCCGGTATTAGAGAAATCCGATTTACGACAGCTTACCCGCTCTTCGCAGATATTCTTCGAAGCCTTTGGCATTTGACTTTCTTTCTATACGACCTTCGCCGGGATAAACGTATTTGGTAACGGCGCCGGCGCCGGCGGAAAGCACGGTATTAGTTTCCTCCATATAATCGACGTTATAGATGCATTGCTTGCCGGGCTTGCAGTAACCTACGTTTTCCAGCCCGTCCGCGGTATTTTTCTGACGGTACATATAGTACGGTATGTAACCCGCCGACTCGAGTGCGCCGATAGCATAATCTGTCATCTTGCGCACGCTTCCGTCCATACTCTTTTTTACGCCTTCTTCCATGAGCGCGGCGCCACGCTTGATCGAAAGGCTGTGTACGGTAATATTCTCCGGCGAAAGTCCGATAACGCCGTCGAGCGATTCTCTGAAATCGTCGAAGGTTTCGCCCTCCAATCCCGCGATAAGATCGGTATTTATATCGAAGCCGTATTTGCGCGCCAGACGGTATGCCTCGTAGAATTGCGCCGTAGTATGCTTCCTGCCTATGGCGTCAAGTGTACGGTCGTGCAAAGTCTGCGGATTGACGGAGATCCTGGTGACGCCTCCGCCGGCGAGCGCCGCGAGTTTTTCGTCGGTAACGGAATCGGGTCTTCCCGCCTCGACGGTGAATTCCCCTCCGTAATTTGCTAGAGCTGCGAGGCGGGCAAGATCTTCTGCGGAAAGCGCAGTCGGCGTACCTCCGCCGAAATAGACGCTCCTTACACGGAGTTTTTCCTTCGAGACGACATCGGCGATCGCTTCGAGCTCCTCCGCCACCGCGTCCACGTATGCCGGTACGAGCTTTTTGACTCTCGAGTATTCGGTAGAAATGAACGAACAATACCTGCATCTCGAGGGACATATAGGTATGTTGACGAAAACGTCGGCGCCCTCTCCGCTGCGGTTATATACGGGCGCCTGACCTTCCACGACGTCGGCAATGAGTCTCGCCCTGAACGGTTCGACGTCGTATTCGCTGACAAGATAATCAATTACGTTGCTACAGCTACCGATTGCACGATAATAAACTGCCGTGGGACGGACTCCGGTAAGCGAGCCGTACGGCAAGCGTATGCCGGTAATTCGGTTGCAATAGCTATATAATTTTCTCTTTACAAAACTTTTGAATACTCGCTTGTTCTCCAATTCGCTTTTATTAGGCGCCGGACATATCTCCTCGGATACGGGAGCGCGGGAAGAAGCGATGCGCACGCGCATCGCGCCGCCCGCAAGCATATCCGCAGCAACCGAAATATATTCTTCCGCATCTGAGTCTACCGCTATATACGGAGAAAACGCCCTGACCACTTCCTGAACGTCGTTCATATAGGAAGGCAGGGCGGCGCAATCAAGTCTTGCTCTGAAGATATTCATAGAATCACGTAGTTGACGGGGTTGTTGCGCGCCTCGTACTCGAGGTTGCTTACGGGTCCGTGTCCGGGATAGACCGTAATATTCCGCGCGTTATCTATAGAAAAAAGTTTCGCGGCAGAAGATACAAGCGAATCTATACTGCCTCCGGGGAAATCGGTCCTGCCGTAGCTCCCGGCAAAAATAGTATCTCCCGAAAAGAGCGCGTTGTCCGCAAGATAACAAACCCCGCCCGGTGTATGCCCCGGAGTATGTATGACTTCGAATTCAAGTCCGCATAATTCGAGGCGCTCGCCGCCTTTGAGAATATTGTCGGCGTGGAAATGTTTGGAATTCGTCAGAAGACCGAATCTTCCGCCGAGACTTCCTTGCGTATACAGTTTATCCGCGTCGGCTTCGTGTACGAATATCTTTGCTCCGCGCTTCTGCCATTCGCTTCCGTCGGTGATATGGTCGAAATGTCCGTGAGTAAGTAAAACGTATTTAACGGTAATTCCGTGTTCGGCGCAATATGAGTTGATTTTGTTTATCCCCCTGCCGCAGTCGACGAGAACGGCTTCGGAGCTGTTTTCGTCATATACGAGATAGCAGTTCCCGTCGAGGAACACGGGGAAATTGAAGGTCTTAACTATCATGTTTATAATCTTTCGGCTATCGCTTTGAGGAAATCGACGCTGTTTACTCCGCGAGGCGTGACTCCTTCCTTATTGAAAAGCCCTACGAGATCCTTGGTCATGATACCGCTTTCGATGGTATCGGTCGTGGCTTTCTCGAGCTTATGCGCGAAATCGACAAGTTCTTCGTTTCCGTCAAGTTCGCCGCGTTTTGCGAGCGCGCCCGTCCAGGCAAATATCGTCGCCACGGAGTTGGTAGAGGTCTCCTCCCCTTTGAGGTGCTTATAATAGTGACGGGTAACGGTGCCGTGAGCGGCTTCGTACTCGTATTTTCCGTCGGGAGAAACGAGCACCGAGGTCATCATCGCGAGAGAACCGAACGCCGTAGCGAGCATATCGCTCATTACGTCGCCGTCGTAATTCTTGCATGCCCATATAAATCCGCCTTTACTGCGCATAACGCGCGCAACGGCGTCGTCTATAAGGGTATAGAAATATTCGATACCCGCTTTTTCGAATTCGGAAGCATATTCCGATGCGTATATCTCCGCAAAAATGTCCTTGAAACGGTGATCGTATATCTTACTTATAGTGTCTTTCGTCGCGAACCAAAGATTCTGCTTCGTGGAAAGCGCGTAATTGAAACACGACCTTGCGAATCCCGCGATACTCGCGTCGAGGTTGTGTATCCCCTGTATCACGCCTGCCGAAGGCATTTCCTTGATGAGTTTCTTTTCTCCCGACGGAAGCTCCATATACACCTTACCGCCCTCGGGAACATACGCTTCGACTCCCGCGTAAACGTCGCCGTACGCATGACGCGCGATAGTGATAGGTTTAGTCCAATTGCTTACGAGCGGTTTGATACCGTCAACGAGCACGGGCGCGCGGAATACCGTTCCGTCAAGTATGGAACGCACGGTGCCGTTCGGGGACTTCCACATCTTGCTGAGCTTATATTCCTCAACGCGCTGAGCGTTGGGCGTTATCGTCGCACACTTCACGCCTACGCCGTATTTTTTTATGGCGTAAGCCGCGTCGGAAGTCACATTGTCACCCGTTCTCTCTCTCTCGGGCAATCCCAGATCGTAATATTCGGTCTTGAGGTCGACGTACGGCAAAATAAGTATTTCCTTAATATTTTGCCAAAGGATACGGGTCATTTCGTCGCCGTCTAGCTCTACGAGCGGCGTTGTCATTCTGATTTTGGTCATAAATTGAGTTCCTTTGGATTGAGATTTTCGTATTTCGTAAAAACTATCGTATATCCGTTATCCGTAACGGGTTCGCTTCTCCATATCTCGCGCCAACCTTCTCTGCCGTCGAGCTTGGGGAAAAACACTTTGGCGTCGCCTGTCGCGTCCACTTTGGTCACGTAAGCATATCTGCAATAATCTATCATCGTAGCATAGAACATCGCCCCGCCTACGACGAATACGTCTTCGGTATCGTGATTTCTGAGTTCCTCGAACAATTCCGCGAGCGTGGGAAACACCTTGCAATCGTCGCGCGTGAATACGTCGCTCAGCACGAGATTCGTTCGGTTCGGAAGCGGCTTCGATCCCGGGAAAGACAGTAGCGTGTTACCGCCCATAACTATGACCTTCCCCGAAGTTTTTTCCTTAAAATACTTCAGGTCGGCGGGCAGATGAAACAGCATGTCGTTATTCTTGCCTATGCCCCATTGTCTGTCTACCGCAACTATTGCCTGCATACGGTTTCCTCCCGCGCCGCGCCCGTAGGCGAAAAGTATTGCCGCGGCATGCTTACGCGCATACTGCGACATAATGATATATTATAGCATAGAGCGGCAAGATTTCAAAGTATTTTTTAATAATATCGTCGCGCGCGTAGCGCGTACAAGAAAAGAGCGGAATATCTCCGCTCCTTTTCAACGCTTCACGTAAAGTCTAATCTCAGATTGCCACCTCTATCTTCTTTCCTAAAGGCGTGTATTCGTATCCCTCAAGCGCAAAATCGGATACCTTAAAGTCGTAAAAGTTTTTGACGTCCTTATTTATAACGAATTTGGGCGCGGGGAATTGCTCGCGTTCGATTATCTCCTTCACTATAGGGATATGTCTGTCGTACACGTGGGCGTCGGCTATGACGTGCACGAGTTCTCCCGCCTCGAGTCCGCTTACCTGAGCCATCATGTGTTGCAGTACCGCGTACTGCACTACGTTCCAGTTATTCGCCGTAAGCATATCCTGAGAACGCTGATTTAATATGCAGTTGAGCGTTTTGCCGGATACGTTGAAGGTCATCGAGTACGCGCAAGGATACAGATTCATTTCGTGCAGATCCGCATGTACGTAAATATTTGTCATTATCCTTCTAGACTGAGGATTATGCTTAAGATCGTATAAAACCCTGTCAACCTGATCGAATTCTCCTTCTTTATATATATGTTTTACGCCGAGCTGATAGCCGTAAGCTTTGCCTATCGAACCGGTTTCATCCGTCCACGAGTCCCAGATATGCGAATTAAGGTCGTGTACGTTGTTGGATTTTTTCTGCCATATCCACAGTATTTCGTCTATAGCCGCTTCAAAAGCCGTCTTCCTTACGGTAATGACGGGGAATTCCTTACGGAGATCGTATCTGTTGACGATACAGAATTTCTTTACGGTGTGAGCCGGCGTGCCGTCTTCCCAATGCGGTCTCACTTCGAGTTCGGCGTCGCTGTAGCCGTTGTCGAGTATGTCGCGCATGTTAGCTACGAATATTTTGTCTGCATAACTCATTATAACTGCTCCGATCAGTCCGCGCCGCGGACTTATGTATTTTGCTTTATAAATTATAGCATACAATCCGCCCGCGTAAAGACTTTATTTCAATTTGAAAAAGTATTTGTACTCGAACGCCAAACGCCAGCCTTAACAACGAGCGTAAAACACAAGCATAAAGCACGTAAGACCGAATAATCGGTCATGCGCGCACGTGCGTATTAAGACGGGCGTAGTTGTTTACAAGCGGAAAATTATATGGTATAATTAATCGGAGTATTTACAAGAATTAGGAGTACTATGAATCCGATTTACAGAAAATATAAAGAGCGTTTCATACAAATAAGCGGCAATAACCGCAGTCTTTACGTGAAAGGCATCGTAAAAAAATACAATTTCGACATCGGCGCGATCATGGAGAACAGGAGCGATACCGACGATTTCCTCGATTTTCTGTGGCACGGCAGAAGGTCGTTTTCGCTTATCAACGACAAAGTCATCGCCAAGCTTCTCAAGCAAGCGGCAAAGACCGACACCGTAAGCGAAGAAGCAGACAGACTTACAGTGTCGACGACCGAAGACGTGCTCGCCGCGGAAGCGGACACAGTGACCGTACGACGCGCAAAACAAGCAACGCCGCAAAGCCGCGTAAACAAAATAGTTTCCTCGCAGATCGACAGTCTCAAATATCTCAAACGAGAAGTGGAAGAGATAGAGAAAGAAACGGGACTTTACGATCTGTATATAGGATATCCTTTCGTGATCGGCAATCTTTCGGCGGACATACTGCTCAGAGCGCCTCTCCTTCTTTTCCCCGCACACATTTCGATAGAGAAGGACGAAGCCACGCTTACCTTAACGCCGAACCAGCCGATAATGCTGAACAAAGCGTTCGTGCTCGCGTACGCCAAAGAGCATAACATACCCACCGAAAAGCTGATACAGGAATTCGATCCTCTGGCGGAGGACGCCTTCGGCGGGGCGTACGACGTAGTGGATTATCTGAACGCGCACGGTTTCAAACTGCGCGCTACGAGGCGTAAGTCGTTGCAGAGCTTCGACGCGAGCGGATTCCCTCTAGAAGGGCTCGAAGTGCGTAACTACGCCGTTATCGGGAAATTCCCTCTTGCGAACGCCATTTACAACGATTATCTCGCGCTCGAAAAAGACGATCTGACCACGCCTTCGATCGAAGCGTTGCTTTCCCCGAACAACGAGAAAAAACGCGAAGGGATATTCGAACGCAAGCGCAGAGCCAAACGCGAACTCAAATTGAGCAAACGCAAGGATATGATGGTCACTCCGTCGTATTATCCCATCAACGACCTCGACTACGCTCAGGAAAACGCTCTCGTGGAGATCAACCGCCGCGACAATATCGTCATATACGGTCCTCCCGGAACCGGTAAATCCCAGACCATAGTCAATATAATAAGCGACGCTCTGTGCAAGAATAAGCGCGTGCTCGTCGTGAGTCAGAAGCGCGCCGCTCTGGACGTTGTTTTCTCACGTCTCGGTAAGCTCAACACGAAAGCCATGCTCATTCCCGACCCCGAGAAGGATAAAAACGCCTTCTTCGAGAGGCTCCGCACGATGCATGCGGCGACCGCGACGGCGGATTATGCGGATAAACAGGATTATTATAAAAAAACGGAATTCGACATCCGCCAGGAGATAGATACGCTCCAGTCAATAAGCGATACTCTCTTTACGCGTACCGAATTCGGACTTACGCTACAGGAAATGTATGCCGGGAGCTACAATATCGGTAAGGATACCAAGGATTATAAGCTGTACGGCGAGCTGAAAAAGACGGATATAATCGAAGAGAATTATCCCACGCTCAACGAAAGCATCAAACTCATCAACGACAAAAATCTCGCTAAATTCTATCTTACGCGCGTAGAATTGATCAAGAGCAACGAGATGGTCACGCATATCCTTTCGGATATAGACATGCACCAGCTCAAAGAAGCGCAATCGCTTATCGAAAAACTGCTTTCGAAGCCGCTCGTACCTTTCGACAGCTCCAGATACCCTTACAGCAGATACCTTACCTCGTTCTATCTCGAAAACGCGGCTTCCGACCGCCGTTCGCTCAAGCGGGTGGCGAAAACCATAACCAATTTCGAACATCCCGCCCTCTCGGGTTGGATGCAGGCTTCCGCGTTCCCTCTGCTCTGGCCGCTGTACCCATTCCTGAGGCTCAAATACGGCGAATACTACGAGAACGTGAAGATAGACCTTAACGTTGCCAAAAACGTACTCGACGATTACGCCGAAGATTTCCGTCCGCTCTCGAAAGTTCTGGATAAAGCGGGCTACGCACTCGCCGTAGGAGGACTTATCAACGGAAACACCTGTTTCCTCGAGAAACTTCAGGACGCTCTTAACAGCTACGTTAAGGTGCGCGATATGAATAACGCGCTGAATGCGTTAAGCCCTGAAGTAAAAGCGATACTGGATTTCGCTTACGCGCAGTCCGACGCTAATCTCAGGTCGATGCGCGACGTACTCGACAAGATACTTCCGCTCAGGATCTACCACGAGATAGTCTCTATGGACGCGCTTATCGAACCATTCCTCTCCAAGACGGTTACTTTCGACGAGATGCGCCATCGCATACTGCGTCTAAAGTCCGATCAGCGCGAACTTTCGCGCCTGCTCGCTATGTCGATGTTCAGCGCCGAATATTCGGAATATTTCAAAACCGCGGAACACCGCAAAGATTATCTGTACGATATTCAGAAGCAACGCGCGCTACGCCCTATCCGTCAGATGTTCGACTATTACGACGGATTCCTGCTGAGACTGTTCCCCTGCTGGTTGCTTTCTCCGGAAGTCGTCAGTACGATTCTTCCCCTTAAACGCGATCTATTCGACCTCGTGGTATTCGACGAGGCTTCGCAGATATTCATTGAGAATGCGTTGCCCTCTATCTACCGCGGTACAAAGGTCGTGGTAGCGGGCGACAGCAAGCAGCTCCGTCCTACCGCAGGCTTCGTCAAGAAATATTTCGGGGATTATTCGGTAGACAACGGACTCGACCTGTCCACTCAAGCCGCGCTCGAAGTGGAAAGCCTTCTCGACCTCGCCACCTCGAGGTATTATCCGGTACACCTCTCGTACCACTACCGCAGCAATTACGCGGAGCTTATAGACTTCTCCAACGCCGCGTTCTACGAAAACAAATTGCAGATCGCACCGAATACCGGCAAGAACTATGCCGAACCGCCGATCGAAAGAATCAAGGTCAAAGGAACCTGGCAGAACAGACACAACCACGAAGAAGCTGTCGCCGTAGTCAAACTGATACGCAACATATTCGCTCACCGCGAAATGAACGAGACCGTAGGTATAGTCACCTTCAATATCGAACAGAAAGAATACATCGAAGACATGCTCGACGCGGAAGCCGATAAAACTCAGATATTCCGCAAGCAGCTGTTCAAGGAACGCAACCGCATGGAAGACGGCGAAAACGTAGGTCTTTTCGTCAAAAACCTCGAGAACGTTCAGGGCGAAGAGCGCGACATAATCATATTCAGCGTAGGTTACGCGCGCAACGATTACGACCGAGTCGTGGCACAGTTCGGTTCTCTCTCCGCCGAAGGCGGCGAAAACAGACTGAACGTCGCCATCACGAGAGCCAAAAAGAAAGTCTACGTCGTAACCAGTATAGAACCGGAAGAGTTGGACCGCAACGAAACTACCAAGAATCCCGGTCCCAAACTTCTCAAAAAATATCTTTCCTACGCACGCGCGGTGTCTTCCCGCAACGCCGGCGAGGTAAAAGACATTCTCCAAACCATTCACCGCTCCACTGAAGTCATCGATCCTATCGGCGCTTACGAGGAGCAGATCAAAGAACAACTCGAGAAACTCGGCTACGAAGTGGACATCAACCTCGGCAACACCGATTACAAACTTTCGCTCGGTATATACGATCCCGAACTCGAAAGATACGTACTCGGCGTGGAATGCGATTACCAGGCTTATCATTCTAGCTCCAGCGTACTCGAAAGAGACGTCTACCGCTTCAAATTCCTCGAGAGCAAAGGTTGGCTAATCGTGCGCGTATGGTCGCGCGACTGGTGGCTGTCGAGAGCCAAAGTACTCACAGACCTCGTAGCCATCATCGAACGTCAAAAATCCGTTCTGCGCGAAAAGCTGAACGCGAATAAATAAATTAAAGACAAGTCAATAATAAGGAGCAATCGTATGATACATTTTTTCTATGACGCCGACAGCGAAATGAACCTCGTCAAAGCCCGCGAATTCGGCATTGACAACGACAAATATTTTATCAAGATGCCCTACAGCATCTGTGGCGAGAACCACCCCTGTGAGCTCATCACGCCGGAAATGTCCAAAGATTTCTTCGACAAAGTACGCGCGGGAAATATGCCCAGCACTTCCGCTCTTAATTCGGAAGAATACAAAGAGATCTTCGAGCCTGCATTCAAAGAAGGCGGAGAAATACTCTACGTTTCATTCTCCTCCGCCATGAGCGCAACTTTCGATCATCTCGAAGTCGCGCTTAAGGATCTCAAATCCCGTTATCCGGACGTCAAATTCACGCGCTATGATACAAAAGCCATAAGCATGGGTACCGGCATAGCGGTTATAGCCGCGGCCAAATACATACAGAGCGGCAAGTCGGTAGCTGAAACGGTAGCCATGCTCGACGAGCTGGTACCGCATATCAACATCACCATTGTCGCTGACGACCTCAATTATCTCAAGAGAGGCGGCAGACTCACCGCGGTCAAGGCGTTATTCGGTACCGTACTGCAGCTTAAACCGATCATCCGTCTCACTACGGCGGGTACCCTTATTCCCGCGGCCACCGTGGCAGGCAGGAACAAAGCCCTCATGACCGTGATAAGCGAAATAGTCAACGGAGCGCAACGTCTCGCTGAGTACCCTATCGTTATCATGAATGCCGACTGCCGTGCCGAAGCCGACCGTGTCGCAGACCGTATCAAAGCGCAGCTTCCTTCAGCAGACGTCTGGGTGCTTGACGTAGGTCCCGTAATCGGAACGCACTGCGGTCCCGGCACTATCGGCATCTGCTATGTCGGCGGAGACCGTCCCGAGCCTATCAAAGAATAATAACGTGAAAAGAACTTTAACCGCCGTCATCCTTATCGTGATGACGGCGCTCTCGTTTGTATCGCTGACCGCCTGTACCGGCAATACCGAAGGTTTCGTATTCGGCACCTATTATTCCTACGACTATAAAGGAATCATATCGGGTAAAGAATCGGAATCTGCGGAAAAGATCGCATACGATATAGAAAACGCGCTTTCCACATCTAAGAAAGATTCTTCGATATTCATACTCAACGCATCACCGGCGGGTACGGAAATAGCTCTCGGCGGATATGCCGAAGAAATTTATCTGCTGTCTTTAAGAATGTACGAAGCTACTTCAGGCGCATTCGATCCCGCAACCTTTCCCCTTACGGAATTATGGAAATTCTCGCCCGACACCTTCATCGGCGCGGCGGAATCGATACCGGATAAAGACGCAATCGCAAATACGTTGGCAGTATGCGATTTCGGATTTTTCGAATACGACGCCGAAAGACATACTCTCAGAAAGTCCGTAGACGGCGCGAAGCTCGATTTCGGCGCGATAGCCAAAGGATTTGCCGTCGATCGCGTATACGACGCGTACGTCGGCTGCGGATGCGATAACGTGGTTGTGGATATAGGCGGAACGATACGTACTTCAGACGAGATCGAGCTGTACGTAGCCGACCCGCGCGGCTCGGGATACGCAGCACGTATAAACAGAGGGAATTTTGCCGTATCCACCAGCGGCGACTATCAGCGTTACTACGTAATAGACGGAGTAAGGTATCACCACATTATGGGTAAAGACGGTTATCCTACAGGTCTCGGCGATCCTTCTATGCCGATAAGCGTCACGGTCGTGGGCGAGAGCGCCGCCGTATGTGACGCGCTCTCGACCGCCATAATGGTGCTCGGATACGATAATTCCCTTGCTATCGTCGAAGACCTCGGATACTCTGCGCTGATACTTACTGAAAACGGCTACTATACTCTCGGGGAGGAAGTTTTTGAAATTCTTACCGAAAGACAAAAACTTAATTGAACATTACCGTAAATCGCCTGCATTTACGGCTGCCGATCTCATACTCGCGGCTCTTATCGTATTTGCGGTAACTGTATGTGTTACTTATTTGTTTCCTACCGAGAGCGCGGCGGCGGCATACGTTTACGTGAACGGTAAAGAAGTTGCCGTCTATTCTCTCGATACGGACAGAGAAATACCGCTTGCCGAAGGCAAAGTGTTGCTCACCGTATCCGACGGTGCGGTAGCCATTACGGAGAACGACTGTCCCAACGGTATCTGCCTGAAAACGGGCTTTATCTCGCGCGCGGGCGAGCGGATAGTCTGCGTACCGAATAAAATTGTCGTGGTTCTGCGCTCTTTCGACGGCTCCGGTATATACGTTACGGGAGGTGGCGGATCGTGAAAAAGCTCTCCACACGCCGACTTGCGTATACCTCAGTACTGCTTGCGGTAGCGCTCACGGCAGGAAGCATCGAAGCCGCGTTGCCCCCGATCATTCCTGCGTTACCTTTTATACGCATCGGCTTTTCCAATGTGGTGACTCTGTACTGTTTCCTCGTGCTGGGTTTCCCGAGCGCGATCGCCGTAACCGCGCTCAAATCGGTGCTTGTACCGATATTCGTAGGTAATCCGATAATGGCTATATATTCGCTTACCGCCTCTGTCGGCTCCTTCCTCGTATGCGCGCTGCTCTTATATATTAAAAAATCAGGGATACCCGTGATCAGTATGATCGGCGCAGTCGTTCATAATATGCTTCAACTGTGCGTGGCTGCGTTGATGACCGGCTCGATCGCCGTTTTCGGCTACGTTCCGTGGCTGATAGTAACGGGAGCGGGAGCGGGACTTGCAACCGGAGTTACGCTTTATCTCCTGATAAAATATCTGCCCGCTCGTCTTACGGAAGGACTGCGCCGATAGTCCTTACTGATCTGCTCAGTCCTCTCCTAAATTTTTCATGTGCTTATCGAAAGGAAGAAATTCATCGTCGGCTTCTCTGGAATCGCAACTGAAAACCGTATTTACGTTCAACGCTCTTTTGACGACGTTGTAGCCGAATTTAGATCGCAACTTGTCTATTCGCCTGTCGAGTTCCGCGTCACGTCGGTCGTCCGGCTCGAAAAAGCTGTATTGCGCGTAATCTCCCGAACCGCTTAACTTGAAAACGCATACCGTTATCGTACGTAAAGGCCGCATGGACGAAAAATCGTATACGGTATTCATCAATTTTATCGCAGAGCGCGCTATGACGGTCGAAGAATCGGTAAGTAACGGCAGTTTGCCTTGTTTGCTGACGTGCGCGAGCGACGCGTCTCTTAAGCTTATACCTACACTCTCCCCTTTCAGCCCCGAATTTCTCAAACGGAACGCTATCATTTCGGATAAAGCGTATATCACGCGTTCGGCGTCTTTTGCGTTGGTTATATCCTCGGAAGTCGTAGTGCCGTTGCCTATACTCTCGGGTATATGTTTGTCTACGTAACATTTAACGGGATCGTCTCCGGTGCCGCGCGCGTTCTCGAGCATCTTCATACCGTTCTTGCCGAAAACCCTTACTATCATACCGTCGTCCGCACGGGCGAGATCACCTATGGTATTGATGTTGAGTATCCTCAACTTCTCACGTGTCGCTCTTCCTATAAAGAGCATTTCGCCGACGTCAAGCCCCCACGCCACTTCTTTATAATTTTCGGGGCTTATCACGGATATGGCGTCGGGCTTCTTGAGATCGCTGCCGAGCTTGGCAAAAACTTTGGTAAACGACACTCCGATCGATACCGTAAGTCCGCCGGTCTCCTCTTTTACGGTCCTGCGTATGCTCTCCGCTATATCCTCGCCGGAGCCGAAAAGACGTCTGCTTCCGGTAACGTCGAGCCAACATTCGTCAAGTCCGAAGCTCTCCACTTCCGAGGTGTAACGCGTATAAATTTCTCTTACTTTTTTGGAATACTTGACATACTCGCCGTAAGTGGGCGGAACGACCGTAAGATCGGGACACTTCTGCTTCGCCTGCCATATCGCTTCGCCTGTCTTGACTCCCGCGGCTTTGGCGATCTCGGACTTGGCGAGCACTATGCCGTGCCTTTTCTCCGGATCGCCGCAAACGGCTACGGCTTTACCTTTTAATTCGGGATGCAGTATGCATTCGACGGAAGCGTAAAAATTATTGAGATCGCAATGTAATATTACTTTTTCAAACATTCCGCGTACATTTTTTTAACGGCTTCACCGAGTTCTTCAAGCCCGGAAGTATTGTCTATCACGAAATCGGCGGTCTTCTCGAGTTCCTCTTCCCCTCTCTGTATTTCCAACGCGCTCTCCGCTTGTTCGGCACTTACGCCGTCACGCGCGATTATTCTTTCAACGCGCACGTCACGCGGCGCGCGCACGAAACATATTCTGTCGAACAGCTCTGCGTTCTTAAGCTCGCCGAGCAGAGGTACTTCGACGAATACTGTTTCCTTACCCGCCGAACGGCGAGCTATCTCCGACATGATTTCGCCGTGCGCCAGCGCGTTCAACGCTTTGCGCCTTTTTTCGTCGCCAAATATTATTTCGCGTATTTTCCTTTTGTCCGCGCACCCGCCGCGAAACGCCTCCGGGAAAAGCTCTGCGAGTTTAATTAAATAATCGGGCTTTTCGAAGAGTTCCGCGTTGATCGCGTCTGCCGACAGAGTATAAGCGCCGAGACTCCTCAGTACGGCAGTCACCGCGCTTTTACCCGACCCGATACCTCCGCATACGGCAACTATCATGACATGTCACTCCACGGAATACCAGTCGGAACCCACTTTCGCTTCCGCGACGAGCGGGACTCTCAGTTCGGCTGCGTTTTCCATACATTCGACGAGGAGCGCGGCAACCTCTTTTACTTCGCTCTCGGGTGTATCTATGACGAGTTCGTCGTGGACCTGCAGTATCATTTTCGCCTTGTATCCGCCCTTCTTAAGCGCGTCGTATACTTTAAGCATGGCGATCTTCATGATGTCCGCGGCGGATCCCTGCAAAGGCATATTCATCGCGGCGCGCTCGCCGAAATTTCTGATATTTCTGTTAGGCGAACGGAATTCGGGGAAATAACGTATGCGCCCGGCAAGCGTACGGATATAGCCGTGCGCGTGCGCGAATTCCACATTGGAATCCATGTAGGCTTTGACCGAAGGATACGTCTCGAAATACTTTTCGACGAATTCCTTGGCCTCGTACGGACGTATCCCTGTATTCTTGGCGAGGCCGAATGCGCTTATACCGTAAATTATTCCGAAATTGACGGCTTTGGCGTTACGCCGCATTTCCGAAGTAACGTCTTTAAGCGGAACGCCCATTATTTTCGCCGCGGTAAGGGCGTGTATGTCCTCACCCCTTCTATAAGCTTCCGTAAGCACGGGATCTTCGCTGAAATGCGCAAGCAGCCTCAATTCGATCTGTGAGTAGTCCGCGGAAACGAGCTTATTTCCCTTCCCGGGAACGAGCATTTTTCTTATTTCCTTGCCTTCTTCGGTACGGATAGGAATATTCTGGAGGTTCGGCTCGGTGGAAGAAAGACGTCCCGTAGACGTAAGACACTGCTTGAATACGGTGTGCACCTTATGCGTATTCGGATCCGTCACGGCGCGTATGCCTTCGATATAAGTGGACTGCAATTTCTTTATCTTGCGATATCTGAGTATAGCGGTGACTACGGGATGATCGAGTTCCTCCAGTATCTCTGCGGCTACGCTGTAACCCGTTTTTCCCTTAGTCTTTTTGCCGTGCGGAAGCCCGAGTTTCTCGAAAAGTATCACGCCGAGTTGCTGTACGGAATTTATATTGAATCTCTCGCCGGCAAGCTCGTAAATCTCTTCGGTAAGTGATTTGAGTTCCGCGTTATACTTTTCGCCGAGCGAGTTGAGTACGTCGAGATCGACTTCGAATCCCGCCTGCTCCGTATCGTAAAGCACTTTGACGAGAGGAAGTTCTATCTCGCGGTAAAGGCGCGTAAGTTCTTTGCTTTCGAGTTCCTCGTCCAGGGATGAGTTGATCGCAAAAGCGTTTGCGACGGCTCCTTCGCCCGCGCCCCAGGCAGCGGAAAGCTCGTAATAATTCTTATACGAATAATTCGAATTGCAAAGATAGGATTTAAGAAGAATGTCTTCATACGGCGGAACGATCTCGATCCCTGCCCGAGCGAAAATATAAAATTTGTCTTTTACGTCGAAAAGCACCTTGGTCACTTTATCCGAACTCAGCACGTCGGCAAAGGCATGCAGCGCGTCGTCGAAATTGACTCCTTCGTCGAAGAGATCCGCCGCACATTTAATTCTGTAGACGCAAGAACCGTCGACGGCAAATTCGATGTTATCGCCGGCTTCAACAGCAATTTTATCTATATTGCCTTTAAGGATACCGTTCAATGCGTCGAGGGAATCTATTACGCGTATTTCCGCGTTTTTCAGCTCAGTTGCGAACGGAAGGAAACTTTCCTCTTCTTGGACGATGTCTTTTACTTTAGGTTTCGATGCCGCTGTCTTCGACGGCGCGCTTACGCCTTCGCCGAATCGGAACCGCGGTATCAGCCTGAAGCATTCGAGTTCGTTAAGCATCTCGAAAAATTCTTCGCCTATTTTAGTTTTGTCAAAGCCGAGATCGTTTAGCGTGCATTCGCACGGAACCGAAGTATTTATGGTCGCAAGTTCCTTGGAAAGATATACGGTTTCTTTATTTGCCGCGAGCCTTTCTCCGAGTTTGCCTTTGATTTCCGATATATGTTCATAAACGCCGTCCACGCTTCCGAAACGGGACAGGAGATCGCGAGCGGTCTTTTCGCCTACGCCGGGACATCCTGGAATATTGTCCGAATTGTCACCGGCAAGCGCTTTATACTCTATTACCTTACCCGGAGTAAGTCCTTCTTCGCTTAGTTTCTCGAGGTCGTACGCCGTTATATCCGTAACGCCCCTTCTGGTATTATACACTACGGTATTTTCGTCCACGAGTTGGAGTACGTCTCTGTCTCCGCTTACAATCACGGTATCGAGATCGAAGCGTTTGGCTATCGTTCCTATTATATCGTCGGCTTCGTAACCTTCGAGCGCAAGGATCTTTATCCCCATAGCGGCAAGCAGATCTTTGAGAAGAGGTATCTGCATGGCGAGCGCCTCATCCATGGGCTTGCGCGTAGCTTTGTAGCCGTCGTACATTTTATGACGGAAAGTGGGCGCTTTGAGGTCAAAAACGGCTCCTATGTGCGTAGGCGCTTCGTCGGCTATAAGCCGCGCAAGCATCGAGAGATAGCCGAATATCGCGTTTGTGACTATTCCCTTCTTGTTCTCGAGCGGAGGAAGCGCGTAATACGCTCTGTTTATAAGACTGTTGCTGTCCAGAAGTATGATCTTAGTCATTATAGCTCCAATTTCATATCGTTGAATTTGATCCAACCCATTTTACGCATTATCTCGCTTACCGCAAAACACACGACCGCAGGGATAACGAACATACAGAAGATTATGCCGAGCGCGATCTGCCAGTCGGGTATAAGCCCTGCGGAAGCGTCGATCACCCCGAAAACCCCTACGAGTCCCGATGTACCCATACCGCCGCCTGCCGCGGTGCAACGCAATTTGAATACGCTCGTTGCAAGCGGTCCGACTATCGCGCTCGCAATGACCGGAGGCACCATGATAAGCGGATGCCTCATCAGATTGGGGATCTGGAGCATACTCGTACCTATGCCCTGAGCTATGAGACCGCCCCATTTATTTTCGCGGAAGCTCTGTACCGCAAAGCCCACCATATGCGCCGCGCAACCTGCCGTTGCCGCGCCGCCCGCGATAAGCATATTGGGATCGCCTGCCATCGCGCCGCCCGCGATAACGAGCCATATAGCCGCGGATGAAGTAGGAAGAGTAAGCAATATCCCCATAGCCACGGCTATGATTATTCCCATCGAAACGGGCGCGATACCGGTAGCGAGCGCTATACCTTCGCTTATGAGATTTACAAAAAGGATGAACGGATAAGCTACGTAAACCGAGAGCATTGCGACTGTCATCATGCTAAGAGGTACGACGACTATGTCCACTTTGGTCTTGCCCGCCACGAGCAATCCGATCTCTATCGAGATAAGCGCTACGATATATGTACCGATGGGATTACCCGGAGCAAAAGAAGCTGCATACGTTCCCGCAATTATCTGATCGGAAAACGCTCCCGCCATTCCCGCGACTGCTGCAGAGAACATGACGAGTTTGGGCGCTTTGAGTTCATGCGCCATTCCGATGCCTATTCCGGCACCCATGAGAGACTTGGCGATATTGGCGACCGCAGTCACAAATTTGCCTACGGCGATGCCCGCTTCCGTACCCGAAGACGTGATCCACCCGCCGATCTGGGCGAGTATGGTTCCCGCTATCAAAGTGCAGAACAGCCCCTGTGCCATGCCGGTAAATGCTTTTATAAACCACCTGTTAAGCAGTTTCTTGACGACTGCGGAAATATTCTGTTTATCGAATTTTAAAGCTTTTACCGCTGTCCTTTCCTCGTCCGGAGTATCCTCGGTTTCGGTAAGCGCGTTTTGCTTATCGGCTTCTTCCGTCTTAAGTTCTTCTCCTGTAACTTCAGGACCCGTTTCTCTCTCCATATATGTATCTCCTTCACGCGCCTTTGACGAGCGCCTTTACTATTTCGTAAACCTTGGGGAATTCTACGTCTTCCGCTTTTGCCGTCCAGCGCGCATTAAGCGCCGATACGAATTCCTCGGTAGAATATATCCTGAACTTTTCCACGCCGTAAAGTCCCGCCACGTATTCGAACATGGCTACGACCGCCCCGATTGCGGTAACGTCGGTATCGAGTTTAAGCTCCTCGGCAGCAACTTCAGCCGCGCGAGCCATCAGTTCTCTTCTGGTGCCCTGCGCCCCGAGTATCTCGGCTATGCGGACATATGCCTTGTCCGAGAAATTCTCGAGATAATTTATGCTTTCGGCATACGTCTTGGGTCGAAGATAGTATTTGACGCCCATAAGCTTATCGGTAAATCTCAGCGCGTCATAATATCCGAGTTTGATGTTGCGCGCTATCTTCTCCTTACGGAAGTCCAAAGTCGTACCCAGATTTTCGGAAGGATCGATGTAGTCGACTTTCACGCTTTTGTCGAGGACTTTCCGACTGGGCATCCTGCTTCCGGTGCGTATACCTATTATGTTGCGGTAACCTCTGTGAACGAGCGGCGTTACCGGGCAGTTATTATACATTCCGCCGTCCATGAAGCTTTTGCCTTCCACTTCGGGTCTGTTGAATACGGGGAAATACGCGCTCGTAAGTATATACTCCGTCAGTTTACCTTCCGGAATGTCTTCTTTGAACAGCTCCAGCGGAGTCCAGTTGTCGCTTATGGAAACAGTTACCATACAATAATCGACTTTCGACGCGCGTAATCTGGATTCGTCGATAAAGGTCTCGGCAAACTCCCTTATCTTGTCCATAGGAAGTCCGCGGTTCTTAAAAGTCTTTCTGGCAACGTTAAAAACGTATCTGAGCAGATCGCGGTCGTAATCGCGCGCAAGCAGACGATTGAACTTATCGTCGTCAAGTCCCGTAAGCGTAGAAAACGAAGCGTTGCGCCATATGTCCTCGAGTAGCGGGAAATCTCCTTGCGCAACTATCGCCCCGTTAAGAGCGCCTATAGACGTGCCGGCTATACCGTCGAAAGCGTATCCTCTTTCGAATAACGCTTTCAACGCGCCGACATGGAATGCGCCTTTCGCGCCTCCGCCTTCGAGTGCAAGCCCGAGCATGGGTTACTTGATCACGAGGCGGAATTTAAGGCTCTGCGCTCTGCGCGGCAGAATCTTATACTGAGGTTTAAGCGTAGCTATACCGGGTACGTCGCCGCCTACGCCGCGCTGTCTGCCGTCGATATTGACGGTAAGATAATCTAGACTCTTCAGCTCATGGAGATGCTTCGCGGCATACAGCATTCCGAGCGTGTACGGATGCACGCTTGCTTCGAAAGGCTTCTCGTCCGCATATATCTCAACGCCCTTGTCTCCGCCGACCTTGAGCCAACGCATCTCGGTATGGTTGCCGTTCTCCTGCGGATAGAGGTAATCGTGCAGAAATTCTTCCGCAGAACCGGAATATTTCTTGATTAGAGCTGCAGTAGCTCTGTCGCAATAGTTCTCGAAAGGACCTTTGCCGTAGAAGCTTACGCCGTCCACTCCGTCGCGGAGAGCGAAGGTGAAGCCGAAGCGCTCCATTTCCTTCTTCGGAATAAGCGAAAGCTCGACGTCGATACTGCCGTCGGCATTGAATTTATAAAGAGTACGCATCTCTTTGACGTGCGGCATCTTCCAATCTATCGCTACGGACACTTTGCCGTCGTTGGACATAACGTTGATGCGACGCACTCTCAGTTTCTTCTGCGCCCTCTTGAATCGGTCTACGCCCATATACCATTTCGCTATTGCGATGTCGACCTGCGGAAGACGATCGTTATCGATGGTAGCGCGGTAGAAATTGAGTTCGAACGGCTCTTTAAGCTTCTCTTTGCCCTGTTTGTCTATGCTTATGATCTTTCCCGTCTGCTTATCTATAATGGCGCGACAACCGCCGAAACTGACTACTATCTCTACGTCGGTGGCAGCGTATCCGCTCTCGCCTTTAACTTCGGGAAGCGCAAAATCTGCGCGCTTCAATATGAATTGCTCGTACGCCACGACGTGTCCGGCTTCCGAATATGCGTTCGCCGCTCTCGATACGACGTTTACGACTAGACTTATTTCCCCGCCTTCGAAATTCCGATCGAGCGGGAGATCTACGGTGGCTATCTTACCGTTCTCCGCAGAAGGCATCTGGCGCGTGAACGAATCGACTAACTCGCCGTCGCAGTAAAGCTCGAGCCGCATGTCGAATTCGTTGAGATTAGTGAACATATAGCGGTTATAGAATGCGATCTTGCCTTCTATAAGCGCGATGTCTATCTGCTGATATTGTTTGCGTACTTCGTACAACGCGGGATTGGGGCTGCGGTCTCCGCGCAGTATCCCGTTGAAAGCGAAATTGCCGTTATTCGGCTTATCTCCGAAGTCGCCGCCGTAACGCCACTCGGTAACTCCGTCGGCGTTAGTATATTTGATCGTCTGATCGGCAAAATCCCATATGAATCCGCCCGCAAGCCTGTCATATTTCTTGAAAGCGTCCCAGTAATCCGAGAAATTGCCGAGCGAGTTACCCATACAGTGCGCGTATTCGCATTGCATGAACGGGAGATTGCGATATTTTTCGGGTTTGTAAGATACGCCCCACGGGCAGTAAATATAGCTTCCGTGCCTTATCGGTCTGTTTTCGCCTATCGGTTCCATTTTTTCAAGCGGAGCGTACATCTCGCTGATCACGTCGGATATCCAGCCGCTGGTATCCGCCTCGTAATGGATAAAGCGCGTATCGTCTATCTCGAGGGCGACTCTGCGCATCGCTTCAAATGCCTTGCCTCTTCCGGATTCGTTGCCGAGAGACCAGCACACGATGCAGGGATGGTTCTTATAGGTATTGACCATATTGCGCATACGGTAGCAACATTGCTCCGTCCAACGTCTGTTGCTGCGCGGAATAAGGAAAGAAAGTCCGTGCGTCTCAAGGTTATTCTCGCATATCACGAGGATACCGTATCTGTCGCACAGCTCGTAAAATCCGGGCTGGTTGGGATAATGGCAGGTACGTATCGCGGTGATGTTGTTCGCTTTACATATTTTGATGTCCTCTTCCACGAGAGCGAGCGGTACGGCGTGACCGTATTCGGGGTGGAATTCGTGACGGTTTACGCCCGTGAATTTGAGAGGTTTTCCGTTGAGGAGAATGAAAGGTCCCTTTCCGTCCTTCATAGGCACTATCTCTACCTTGCGGAAACCGAACGAGGTTATACGCCTGTCCACGAATTCCTCTCCGTCGTACAGATCGACTATGACTGCGTAAAGTTCGGGACGCTCGTGAGACCAGAGTTTAAAATTTTTAACGGGAGCGGCAAAAGACAATCTGCGTTTTTCCGTGGCGGAGAAAGGCTCAACGTCGAACGAACCGGCGAAAGCAGGTTCTTCCTCACCGTAATAATCGACGAGAGTGACGTAAACGACGGGAGAGCTAAGCCCCCTGCCTTTCCCGCTTATATCGATGTCGGCGACTATATCCGCGCGTGTAAAATCGTCTGAAAGCGCGCTTCTGAAGAACATGTCGGAGATCTCCGCTTTCGGCTTATAAAGAAGATCTACGTCGCGGAATATGCCCGAAAGACGCCACATATCCTGGTCTTCGAGATAGCTGCCGGTACAGAAACGGTATACCACTACGTCGAGTTTATTTTCTCCGGGGCGCACGTAAGAAGTTATGTCGTACTCCTGCGCGTCGAAAGTATCCTCGGAATAGCCTACGAATTCGCCGTTGACATAAACTTCGGCGGCGCTGTTGACTCCTCCGAAATGGAGGAAGACGTTATCGGACGTCTCCTCGACGGTAAACATACGGGAATAACATCCCGCGGGGTTCTTGTCGCCGTAAACGTGCGGTATCATCGGAAGGAATTTGCTTTCTAAAGCGTACGGATACGCGATATTGGTGTATATCGGAGTATCGTAGCCCTTGAACTGCCATTCGCTGGGTACTTCTATCTCGTCGAAAACGCTGAGATCGGCGTCAGGCTTGGTGAAACCCCACGGTATCTCATAAACGGAATTACAGAATTTGAATTTCCAGTTGCCGTTAAGGCTGACGGCCTTAAAATTGTTTTCGCTGTCGAGCGGGAAACCCGAAGCGTATCTTTCGATGGAATTAACGTTATATATTTCGGCTCTGCGCCAATAATCTTTCATTTCGTCCTCCTGCACGCAATATGCGCGAGTATATTATAATTTATTATATCATATATCGCGCGCGAAGGCAATAGCAAAAAAACAAATTAAGTTTCCTTAACGCCATTAAAAAACGGACCGCGGAAGACGGTCCGTCGTAGGTATCAGGAATCGTAAGCGCACTAACGTACGATGATCTCGTCGTGAGCGGGTCCGACGCCTATATATTTTACGGGCACTCCCGCGTAACGCTCGATGAGTTCGATGTATTTTTTCGCGTTAGCGGGAAGCTTGTCGTATTCGCGTATATCTCGCGTCGACGTTAGCCAACCGTCCATCACCTCGTAAACAGGTTCTGCTTTATATAATTCCGTTGCCGAAGGCATGTAATCGATAAGCTCTCCGTTTAGTTTGTAGCCTGTGCACACTTTTATCTTCTCATAGGTATCTAGTTTATCTATCTTGCACACCGCAATGGAAGTGAAACCGTTGATCGTTGCGGCAAATTTAACGATCGGGAGATCGAGCCAGCCGAGACGTCTGGCACGTCCCGTTCTTGCGCCGAATTCATCGTCGATTTGGTTGCCTGAGCCACGGAATCCGTCAGATTGCTCGTCATCCATCTCTGTGGGGAAAGGTCCGTCGCCTACAGCCGAAGAGAAGGCTTTCATTACGCCCACTATCTCGTCGATCTTACTGACCGGGAATCCTCCGCTGACCGCGGCGTAAGCTGCTACGGGATTGGAGGAAGTCACGTACGGATAGATACCGAGGTCTATATCTTTCATAGCGCCGAGCTGACCTTCGAAGAGCAGCTTTTCGCCTCTTGCTATGGCTTTGTTTACGAAAGAGACCGGCTCGACTATGCGTTTGCCGAGCTTCTCCGCCCATACTGCTACTTTAGACATTATGTCCTCGACCGCGAATGTTTCGCAGCCTTTGGCTTCCAACTCCGCATTGATCGTAGGCATCACGGCCTCCACGCGCTTACGGCAATATTCGAGATCGAGCAGATTCTCGAAGCGGAGCGCGTTGCGACGCGCTCTGTCGGCATAAGCGTAACCGATACCGCGCTTGGTGGTACCTATACCGGTGCGACCGCTTTTCTCGCTCGCGCTGTCGAGAGCGATGTGATAAGGCATCAGTATTATAGCCCTCGAGCTGATATACAGAAGCGAAGTGTCGACACCCGATCCCTCTACCTCGGCAAGCTCCTTGAGAAGTTCGTCGGGGTTAATGACCATACCCGTATTTGCCAGAGCCTTACATCCGTCCTTGAATATTCCGCAGGGAATAAGGTGCAGTTTGAACGAACCTTTGTCGTTGACAACCGTGTGTCCCGCGTTGTCTCCGCCTTGGAAGCGTACGACCATATCCATATCTTTGGCAAGATAATCGACTATTTTACCCTTTCCTTCGTCGCCGAACTGAGCGCCGACAAGTACTGTGACCGACATATTGTCCCTCCGTAATTTATTTTTTCAGAAGTTTTTTAAGACGCGCCATTGCTTCGGCGGTATTCTCGTGAGTATTAAAAGCGGTAAGTCTGAAGTACCCTTCTCCGCATTTGCCGAAGCCGCTTCCCGGCGTACCGGCGACCTGGATCTCGTTGAGGAGCATGTCGAAGAACTCCCACGAATCCATACCGCACTTAAGCCATATATACGGAGAATTTACCCCTCCGGTGAACCATATTCCGAGTTCGGTGAGAGCTTCCGCCATAATGCGGGCATTTTCTTTATAATATTCGATATTTACGCGGCAAGATTCGAGTCCTTCGGGCGTGAATACCGCTTCCGCTCCGCGCTGAATAATGTACGCGGTGCCGTTATATTTCGTCGTCTGACGGCGAAGCCACATCTTATTAAGGCTTCTGCCGTCTATTATTATTCCCTCGGGGACCACGGTATATCCGCAACGCGTGCCGGTAAAGCCCGCCGTCTTGGAAAGAGAACAGAACTCCACCGCACATTTTTCGGCGCCCTCTATCTCGAAAATCGAGCGAGGAAGTTCCTTGTCGCCGACGAACGCCTCGTATGCCGAATCGAAAAGGATTATCATTCCGTTATCTATGGCAAAGTTTACCCATACCCTGAGCTGTTCGCGCGAATAGACCGCGCCTGTAGGATTGTTGGGAGAACAAAGATAAACTATATCCCCTTTAAGACCTTCGTACGGCATGGGAAGAAAACCGTTTTCTTCGTTGCCGTCGATAAGCACGATCTTTCTGCCACGCATGACATTACTGTCCATATACACCGGATACACGGGATCGGGAATAACTATCACATTGTCGTCAGAGAAAAGATCGGTGAAATTAGCCACATCGCTTTTCGCTCCGTCGGAAATAAAGATCTCGTTTTGTTTGAGTTCTACGCCCGCCACGTCTCGGTAATAACGCGCGATAGCCTGTTGCAGGAATCCGCAGCCTTGCTCGTCGCCGTAACCGTGGAAGGTACGTGAGTCGCCCTGCTCGCGGCTTGCTTTCTCGAGAGCCGCGACGACAGGCGCGGTAAGAGGTTTGGTAACGTCGCCTATCCCCATCTTGATAACGGGCTTATCAGGATGCGCCGCCTGATATTCTCTTATCTTACGTGCAGTAGTAGAAAAAAGATAACTCTCTTTAAGTGCAAAAAAATTATCGTTGATCTTAACCATAATCGGAAATATTCAGTTCTCCTATATAATTTAAGTTCGCTTTGCCGCTCGCGTAAACGCGACCGTCAATATATTCTATCGTAAGTTCTCCGCCGCGAAGCCTGACCGTGATCGGAAAGCTCAATTTGCCCTCCGCGGCTAATACGTAAGCCGCCGCACACGCGCCCGTTCCGCAGGCAAGCGTTTCCCCGCTTCCTCTCTCCCAAACGCGCATTTCCATGACATGCTCGGATACCGCACGGACCGTCTCCACGTTCACGTCTCTGAGTCTCGACAGCTCGGCAGCCCGCGCAATATGAGCTTCGCATGCGGGATCGCCTTCTATCACAGCGTGAGGATTGCCGATATCAGCATATATAGCGTCGCCTTCACGCCCTGTAATGCGGACTTTACCCATTTCCGCACGTACGGAAACGACTTTACCGTCGACCTCGGTCACGGCAAGCGTCCTGATACCCGCCTTGGTCTCGACGGCAAGTTCGCCCGTCCTTCCGCATACCTCGGTCAGGTATTTTGCGATACATCTGACCGCGTTGCCGCACATGGTTCCTTCCGAGCCGTCAGCGTTGAACATACGCATCCTGACGTCCGCCAAACGCGACGGATACATTATTACGATGCCGTCTCCGCCGACGCCGAAGTGCCTGTCGCAGATGCGCGGAATAAGCGTTTTTAAGTTACTCTCGAGCTTCTTAAGCTCATCTTTGGGGCATTTGACCGCATCGATGAAAATGTAGTCGTTGCCCAAGCCGTTCATCTTCCAAAATATCATATACCGTCTCCGAACGGTATATTATATGTCGGATAGCGTCGTTATTTGCGGTACAGTATCCTTCTGCAATGAGGACATTCCGCGATGTCTCCGGGATTCTGAAGTTTACCGTGCAATTCGGTCTCTATATGCATACCGCAGCCTCTGCAATTCCCGTCCTTAAATTCGACCACAATGGGGAGTTTGACCTTGGCACCGCGTACCTTCTGGTATATCTCGAGGTCCTTGGGATCGATAGACTTTTTCAGCTCGTTGAGTTTTATACCGTATTCGGCTATACCGGAAAGTATCTGCTTACGCTTCTCGTTGCGCGCTTCGTTGGCTGCGTTTATCTCTCCGCGCAGTTTCATGAATTGAGAGAAGTACTGCTGCGATTCGCGCGAGATCTCGTCCAAACGACGGAAAAGTCTGTTGGAATCCTTCTCGAGAGCGGCGAGATTCTCTTCGAGCTTTATGAGCGCGTCATCGCTTTTTGCCGCTTGATCGAGGTTCTTGGGCGTGCTTACTGGACGGGACTTGATCTCGGCGCCGAAATCGGCAAAAGCGCCCTCCTTGCGCTCGAGTTCCTTGAAAATATCGCCCGTCTCGTGGTCGAGCTTGATGAGCTGTTCCGAGCAAGCCTTTGCACGCGCGCGCAAAGCGTTGTATTTCTTGTTTTCGTCGCTGTTGGCGTATTCGACTTCGGCTTTATAAATGACCTGATCCAACGCCTGGTATTCAAGAATTTTCTCGATATTCATACGGTTCTCCTAATTATAGGGTCTCTCGAGGCTCTCCGCGCCGTAAACATGCTCGACGCCTGCCGCCTTAAGGTATCCCGTCATCATTTCCACAAAAGGCATTTCGCTTTCGAAATGACCGAAATTGATTATAGCATATCCAAGGTCTTTTGCCAACCTAATAACGTGATATTTGAAATCTCCGGACAAAAAAACATCGGCTCCCGACGCGATCGCCGTCATGAGGTTTTCTTCGTTGCCGCCTCCTCCGTTGACCGCCGCGATGCGGCGGACGATCTTCGAATCGTCGCCGGAATAGAGAATATGATCGTCACATAGCGCTTCGGCCGTCCTTTCCACAAATTCTCTAAGCGTACAAGGCTCGGAAAGATCTCCTATGCGCGGAGCGCGTCTGTCTCCCCCGGCAGCGAAATACGTATCCGCGCCGAGCTTCCGCATCAGAAAGTCGTTAAGTCCGCCTTCCGCGAAGTCGGCGCTGGTATGCGCGGCATATACGGCGATGCCGTTCCTTATAGCGGATACGAACCCGCGATGCACAGGAAGAGAGTATTCCAATCTTTTCACGGACGGAAAAATGCACGGATGATGGACGAGAATGTAATTCACTCCTTTCGCCGCCGCCTCTCCGGCGACCGCCTCGTTGAGATCGAGAGTGACCAATACCCCTTTTACTTCCGCCTCCGGATCTCCGTAAAGAAGTCCCGAATTATCGTAATCTTCCTGAAGCTCCGGCGGAGCGAAACGCTCTATGACGGCAGTCAGATCTTTAACTTTAAGCATCCGGCTTTCACCTCCTCGTATTCCGCGCGCAGTTTGCCCGAAGGTATCTGCATTCTTCCGAAACGCTCCTCCAGAACCGCTCTGCGAGCGGAGATCATATCCTTGTAGTCCTCTGTGGAAGGCATATTCTTGCCGAAAAAGAATTCTCCTTCGGCATATTCGTCTGCGCCCTCCGACAGCACGATGATCTGATAAAATTTACCCCCTGAAGCCACTGCGAAGTCTTTCTCTACACGGAATTTTCCCGAAACGTACTTACGGAGTTCGTACGCGTTCTGGTGTGGGCACAGCACCAACCTTGCGGGCAACTCTTTTGCGGCGGAGAGTATTGATACTATCTCTATCCCGCCCATCCCCGCTATTATCGCCGTGTCCGCGCGGGCGTCGATCGGCGCGAATCCGTCTCCCTTAAGGCATATCACTCTGTCTGAGACCCCGGTCTGTTCGCTCAGAACCCTCGTTTTTTCCAGACTGTCCGCGCTTATGTCGACGGCATAGACGCGTTTTACTTTACCGCAAAGCAACGCGCCCACGGCGCAGTATCCGTGGTCGCAGCCTATATCTGCGAGAATATCTCCGCGCACTTCCTCGATAAGCGCGCTTATGCGTTTGTCCGGCTTATTCACGCTTTATTTGTCGAGGAAGTCTTTGAGTTTCTTGGTCTTATTGGGGTGTTTGAGACGGCGCAAGGCTTTTGCCTCTATCTGACGGATACGTTCGCGCGTTACGTTGAACACCTTGCCGACCTCTTCCAGAGTACGCGGACGGTTGTCTCGCAGACCGTAACGCAATATAAGCACCATGGCTTCGCGCGGAGCGAGCGTGCCGAGTATCTCGTTGACCTGCTCTTTGAGCATATTGGCTTCCGCCGCGTCTATAGGAGCGGTAGCCGAAGTGTCTTCGATAAAATCTCCGAGATGGCTGTCGTCCTCTTCTCCGATAGGCGTTTCGAGCGACACCGGATCCTGCGCTATTTTCTGTATTTCTACGACGCGCGCTTCGGAAATACCCATCGCTTCCGCTATTTCGGCCTGAGTCGGCTCTCTTCCGTATTTTTGAAGCAAAGCGCGGGAAATCTTGATGAGTTTATTGATAGTTTCGACCATGTGCACCGGAATACGTATGGTGCGCGCCTGATCGGCTATCGATCTCGTGATCGCCTGACGTATCCACCAGGTCGCGTAGGTGGAGAATTTGAATCCCTTGGTATAATCGAATTTATCGACGGCTTTCATGAGTCCGAGATTGCCTTCCTGTATGAGATCGAGGAACGACATGCCTCTGCCGACATATCTCTTGGCTATGCTCACCACGAGTCTGAGGTTGGCGTTGATGAGTTTCTCTTTGGCTTCGGTATTCCCTTCCGCCATCTGCTTGGCAAGCTCGAGTTCCTCGTCAGCGCTGAGGAGCGGTACCCTGCCGATGTCCTTAAGATACATTTTAACGGAGTCGTCTATATTGACTTCGTTCATTATCTTTTGCAGAAGTTTATCGTTCTTGACATTGTTCTGCTCGGCGACCGTTATCCCGGCGTCCGCGAGTTCTTTATAAATGTCCTCTATATCCTGCGGCTCGAGATCGAGTTTCTCGAGTTTGTTGAGAAGATCTTCTTCGTTGATCGATCTGTCGTCCTTGTCTTTGTAGGTTTCGATGATCTTCTGAACTTCTGACTTGATTTTAGCTTCTTTGTCGGACATGCGACGCCATCCTCCTTTGTGGACTTAATGTTTCTTCAATAATTCGAGCAATTCCTGCTCAAGTCGGCTCTTGAGGTCGCCTTCGGCGGTCTTGAGTTGACCCGTTATTTCCGCTATGCGCTCTTTGCGGCTCTTCTCCCTCATCTTGGTAAGGCACGCCGCATAATAATCCGCCTGCTTATCCTGCGGAAGTTTGTCCACTGCCGTTATGACCGCGTTTACTTCCTCGGTATTCTCCGGAGCGAGATCGAAAAGATCTCCTTTGACCGGCGGACGGTCCTTCTTCTCTATGCGCTCCGCGATGTATCCGTATATCGCCTTATGTACGGGATCGGTGAAAAATTCTTCCGTGAAATCTCCGAGACGCACATAATTCTTGCCCTCGACCACCGAGGAGAGCACGAAACGGCACATATTCAGATTCGCCGCGTTTACGTTCTCCTTAACGGCAGTATCGGCATCCTGAACCGTATGTTTTGCTCCTGCACGTGCGGCATTGCCCGCGCGGTAGTCGCTCAGCGAATTTGCGATACTGTCTTTGCTTAATCCGCTAAGCTCCGAAACGAGCGCGATATGCGTCTCCCTGCCTATGGGATCGAGTGCCTCGAGTACGGGAAGCGTGGATAACGCGAAATTCTCTCTGCCGCGCAAAGTATTGAGATTCTGTCGCGCTGCAAGAGTACGTATCTTGAATTCAGTAAGCGGCAAAGCCGATTTCATCAGTTGACGGAAGCCATCGGCTCCCATTTTATTGATAACGTCGTCGGGATCCATCCCGTCAGGCAGAGACATTACGCTCACTTCGAGTCCCGCCTCTTTGAGCATATCGAGCGAACGCCAGGTCGCGCCCTGCCCGGCGGCGTCGCCGTCGAAACATACGTACACTTCGGATACGTAGCGCCGGATCTCTTCACATTGTTCCGTAGTGAGCGAAGTACCCATGGACGCCACGACGTTATGTATCCCCGCCTGATAAAGGCTGATGACGTCCATATATCCTTCGGTCAGCACTATAGAAGAATGCTTTTCGTCCGCCTGCGTTTTTTTGAAAAGATTTACGTTAAAAAGATTTTTTCTTTTATCGAATACGGGCGTACCTTTAGTATTGCGGTATTTGGGTTTAATATCCTTGTCGAGAGTACGCCCGCCGAAGCCTATGACCTCGCCTTTTGCATTTATGATCGGGATAATGAGCCTCTTGGCGAGCGGGTCGTACCCGTCTTCGTTCACCAGCCCTGCGGCAACAAGAGTAGACCGCGAAAAGCCCTGTTTCTCCATCGCGCGCAAAAGCGAATATCCGTCGGGCGAATAGCCCATGCCGAACGCTACTCGTATCTCGGGAGAAATATTGCGCTTCTCCATGTATTCTACTGCTCCCGATGCCGCCTCGGTCTTGAGCGAGGTATAGAAAAAGCGCGCCGCAGCCTTGTTAGCCGCGATTATTTTGGCTATGCGCGCGCGGCGTATGCGTATTTCGGGGTCTTCCTCTTCGGGCAATTCCATATGGGCTTCTTTGGCAAGAGCCTCGACCGCCTCGGTATAATTCATTCGCTCGTGTTCCATGAGGAATGTTATCACGTTGCCCGATTTGCCGCAACCGAAACAATGATAGTATTGTTCGTCCTCGTTAACCACGAAAGAAGGCGTCTTTTCAGAATGAAAAGGACAACAAGCCCAATACTTGTTACCCTTCTTCTGCAAGTACATGTATTTACCCAATATCTGTACTATGTTGGATCTGGATCTCAGCTCCTCGAGCCACCTCTCCGGAAAACGTGGAATAGGTATGTACCTCTCTTGTCGTCGAAGTCGCGCTATATTCGCGCAAGCGCATTCGTACTATATAATACGACGAAATTCGGAATTTTCCTTATTATTTATTTTATATTTTTATTATTATTTTTATCAGACCCGTCCGGTTTAGGCATTCCGCGCGTTCCGAGTTCCGTAGCGGACGCTTCGCGCCGCCTCAGGTATTCTTTTCTGAGATCTTTATAGAATGAGGCAAGAGACAGAATGTAGCGTTCGCGCTGCTCTTCGCTGAGACTGTCGTAGACGCGCGAGTCCACGAGCGAGCCTACGGCGCTAAGACATCTGTCGTCCCCTGAGGATTGTATTGCCGCTACCGTCTCGTAATAACGGTAAATGTCTTCCGCGCTCAGACAGCGGTTGGCTATTACCACTATGTCGGAAGCCGACCGAACGGAATTTAACCTGACGATGTCGTCGTAATTACCCGAAATCATACGTTCTTTTACCGATCTTAACATGTTGTTCCTCATTCTTTTGAAATCTGCCATATGCGCCCCCGCGTTGTTTATTATCTACCAAAATACGGCAAAATCGATTATACTACCGCGTATATGCGCGCTGTGCCGCATCGACAAAAACAGGCAAAAGAGACCGTATTCCGCATAAGCGCCGCCGCTTGCCGCAACAAAAAAAACGACGTCCTGTAGGACGTCGTTACGTGTTCTGATCTCTTATTTGTAAGAGCGTTTGCGAGCGGCTTCCGCTTTTTTCTTGCGGCGAACGCTGGGCTTCTCGTAAGCCTCCTTGCGGCGGAGATCTCCGATGATACCGTCGTTGGCGCATTTCTTCTTCCATCTGCGGATAGCGCTGTCAAGACTTTCGTTTTCTTTCACGATCACGGTCGACATTTCGGTTTCACCTCCTTTGCTCTTTACTTTACCCGTATATATTACAGGATTTTTTCCCGTATGTCAAACGGTATTTTAATTTATGATATTTTCTAAGCGATTATTCGATCCTGAGCGCGTCGACAACGTTCTTCCTCGCCGCCGCCTGACTGGGCACGAGTCCGCTGAGAACGGTAAGACCGAGACTCAGGAGAACGAGCAGCAACGCGTGCAAAGGATTGAGCGACAATAAGCCGTATACGCCCGAAGCGTTGCCGATAAGCACGTTGGCGAGCGGTACGAGTGCATAAGCTATGGCTATACCCAACACGCCGCTGAACAGACCGATTATCGCGGTCTCTGCGTCGAACACCCTGGAAATGTCGCGTTTGCGCGCTCCGAGAGAACGGAGTATCCCTATCTCTCTCGTGCGTTCGACAACGGAGTTGCTCGTTATTATCGAGATCATCACGCAGGACACTATAAGCGAGATCGAAGCTACCGCTATCAGCACGTACGTCATCAGATTGAGCATCACCCTCATGTTGTGGATAAACATCTCGGACACGTCGAAGTATTCTATATTCCCGCCCTGATCGTTCCATGCGTCGATATATTTGGTTATATCAGTCTTGGTATTGAAATCCTTGGGATAGATATTCATGAATACCGGAGTGGTATCAGCGCCTATGGCTTTGAGTTTCTGCGTTCTGCCGAGACCGCTAGTCATAAATCCGAGCAAATCTCCGGACGCGCTTATACCGTAATCTTTGCCGAGCGAACCGCCGAGAACGTAGGTACCTGTATTGGGATCGGCGTCGAGTAAGGCTCTCTGCGCCCTTGCTACCTCAGAATTTCCCGCATTGGCAAGGCAATATTCGCCGAGCTCGGAAGTGTAGCATAACGACGTGCTTACGAGCGAGACCATCGCGTCGGGCTTGGCGCGCAGAACTCCAACCACTTTGAGCGTGACGTTGGACGGATCGTTGTACAACTCTTCGCTCGCCGCCTTCTTCTCAAATCTGGTATCGCTTACCTTGGTATAGTACGTGTCGTTGGGAACGAGCTTAAGTTCGTATCCGATTATTTCACTGAACGACATGCTCTCTTTACATATCGGATCGCCGTTACCGTCAAATAAAACGGCTCCCGTTGCTTCATCGCGCTGATAAACGTCCACGCCGAACTGCGCCAGCGCCTCGGCGTCGATGTTGTTGTTGCCGTCCACGACCATGACTATCTCGTTATATGCTTTCGGATATGAACCCGCTATCACGTCGTAATATTCGCCTACGAAATCGGAAGTACCGGCAAGCTGATACCAGTTGGTAGTCTCGAGTCCGTTGTCTCCGAGGACCTGCGTAGCTATCTGTAAAGCGTTGGTCGTTATCGGTTCCTGAGTGACGTCGCTGTATACGTAGTTACCGTCATCGTCACGCGTATACGCGAGCATATTCATACGGACGCCGTAATACATATCTAAGGCTTTATACCACGAAGAATCCATTCGCTTTACGTATTCCACGAATTCTTCGGTTATATCGTTGCGTCCTACGGACTTGGTGATAGCGCTGATCATATCGCTCATACCGCCGGACGAAGAAGAACTCGCCGTGGTGGGATGGAACATACCGTCGTCGGGGAATTCGTCCGGAGACACCACGTCGGCGTAATTCTCGAACATATCGGTCATGACAGAGTAGTCCATCGAATATTCGTAGACCCCTATCGGTACGGTGGCGAGTATGTTCATCTGCATGTTGTCGATAAAAAGATTGAAGCCGTTGGACATCGCCAGCACGAGAGCAAGGCTTATGATGCCTATGCTTCCGGCAAACGAAGTGAGGAAGGTGCGGCGCTTCTTCGTTATTAGGTTTTTGAAGGAAAGGCTGAACGCGGTACGCGCCTTCATCGAAGTCGCCTTGAAAGGCGATTTCTGTCCTTTCATTTTTATACCGAGCTTATTAAGCGCGCCCTGCGCTTCCGCGACTTTTGCGACGAACTTGGATTTACGAGAGGCGGAAGCAGCTTCTTCACCATTCGCACCCGCTTCTTCCGAAGCTTTTTCGGCTTCCTCTTCGATAAGATCGGGTTCCCATTCGTAAGGCAACGTGTCGCTCTCGACAAGACCGTCGTGCAGCTTGACGATACGGGTACTGTACTCGTAGGCAAGATCGGTATTGTGCGTTACCATGATGACGAGTCTGTCTTTAGCCACTTCCTTGAGCAGCTCCATGACCTGCACGCTTAGCTCCGAATCGAGCGCTCCGGTGGGTTCGTCGGCGAGTACTATGCGGGGATTATTGACGAGCGCACGCGCGATAGCCACGCGCTGCATCTGACCTCCGCTTATCTGCGAAGGCTTTTTCTTAAGCTCGTTTCCCATGCCCACTCTCTCAAGAGCCGCCGCGGCAAGTTTATTACGCTCCGCTCTGTCCACGCCGGACAGCGATAGCGCCATAGCCACGTTCTCCAATACTGTGAGGTGCGGTATGAGGTTGTAATTCTGGAATACGAAACCTATCGTGGCGTTGCGGTAAGCGTCCCATTGCTCCGCTTTGAAAGACTTGGTGGAAGTATTGCCGATGATAAGGTCGCCAGTCGTGTATCTGTCCAACCCGCCGATGATGTTCAACAAGGTGGATTTGCCGCATCCCGACGCTCCTATTATCGACACGAATTCGCTCTCTCTGAAAGCAAGCGTCACGCCGCGCAAAGCGCGCACCGTGTAATCGCCCATTTCGTAAATTTTGGTTACATTTTTGATCTTAAGCATCTGACAATCTCCGGTCTTTTTCTTGACGGCTTACGCCATTTTCTCGGAAAGCTTTTCGCCGCCGAGTATGTGTATGTGCAGATGATTCACGCTCTGGCAACCGTTTTCTCCTTTATTGGAAACGAGTCTGAATCCATCCTTAAGCCCGAGTTCGTCGACAAGCGTCGAGAGTTTCTTGAGACATTTCCCGAGAATGATCGCGTCGTCCTCGCTCATTTCGACGATATTTGCGTAATGCTTCTTGGGTAAAAGCAGATAATGTTTCGCGGCTTGCGGGTTCACGTCCGCTATAATGACCATGTCGTCGTCTTCGTAAAACTTCTTAGAAGGAATTTCGCCTGCGATGATCTTGCAGAAAACGCAATTATTTTCCATAGATTTCTCCTTTGATTCCGTCGCGGAATTTTTCTTTCGGGATTATTATAGCATACTTCGGAGCGTTGTGCGAATCAATCTCGGTATATATATGTAAATAATACTGGCTGTAGCCTGTCAAAAAGCCTTTGGCTTTTTCCTCGAAAAGAGTTTTCTGCGGAACGTTCATCATCGAATCGATATACGCATCGCGTAATTCGTTGCGTACCGCGCTCAGACGTTGTTTCCTTTCGCGCACCTCGGAAGGATCGAGCGGCGCTAGCTTGGCAGCCCTCGTACCCTCTCGAGCCGAAAACGGGAATATGTGCAGATCCGAAAATCCCGCTTCGCGCACAAACCGCTCGGTATTTAGGAAAGCTTCGTCGGTCTCCGTGGGATAGCCGACTATGACGTCGGTGGTCACGGCGGCAAGCGGAAAATATTTACGGATGAGTTCTACTTTTTCGAGGTATTCTCGGGTAGTATATTTCCTGCCCATGTCCTTCAGCACGCCGTCGTCGCCGTTCTGTAAAGACAGATGAAAATGCGGACAGAATTCTCTGAGATTCCCGAGCGCTTCGAGGAGTCTTTCGTTTACTCCTTCGACGTAAAATGACCCGAGCCTTATCCTTGCGGGAACAAGAGAAATACGTTCGACGAGTTCGGCAAGAGACGTTCCGGTATCCGCGCCGAAACGGGAAAGGTTTATCCCGGTAAGCACTATTTCGCCTGTCTTACCGGATAATTCCTCTATCTCGCTTACGCAAGCGTCGAGATCTCTCGATCTCGATCTGCCTCGAAGGTAAGGAATTATGCAATATGAACAGAAATTATCGCACCCGTCCTGTATCTTGACGTATGCTCTGGTGCGGCTCAGGTCGGGAGCGCGCTCGGGCTCCTCGTAAACGTCGGGGCGTCTGTCGTTCACGGTAAAGCCTGTATCGAGGTTATCGAGAATAGCTTTCTTGTCCGCGACTCCGGAAACGTATGCAACCCCCGAAGCGATATAGAATTCTTTGTTTTTCTCGGAGGCGCAGCCCGTGATCATTATTCTGGCGGAAGGGTTATGCTTAAGGCAACGCGAAATGATCTGCCTCGACTTCCGCTCCGCTTCGCCGGTGACCGCGCAGGTATTGACAATATACAAATCGGCGTATCCGAGTTCATCGGACACGCCGTATCCTCTCGCTTTTAACTCCGCGGCGAGAACGTCGCATTCGTACTGGTTGACCTTGCAACCGAGATTGAATATTACCGCCTTTTTCACTTTTCGTCACCGCCGACGGTAAACTCGAGTCCCCACCATTCTCCGAGGTTCTCTGCGCGGCTAAGGACGAATCCGAGCTTCTCGTAAACTTCGATCACGTCCTCTTTGCGCGAATCGATTATTCCGGAACAGACGAGTATGCCGCCTTCTTTGATGTGCGCACTCACGCCTTTCGAAAGTCTGATAAGAATATCCGCGGTAAGATTTGCCGTCACTATGTCCGCGCGGACGTCGAGATCTTTGACGAGATCGGTACACGCGGCGGTGACACCCTTGGTTATTCCGTTCAGTTCGGCGTTCTCGTAAGCCGCTCTGACCGCCTCGGGATCTATGTCCGTCATGTAAACTTCTTCGGCTCCCGATTTGGAAGCGGCTATCCCCAGTATACCGGAACCGGTACCGACGTCGAGAACGTGTTTCCCGCAAAAATCCAGCTCCGACATCAAAATAAGACAAAGTTGCGTACTTTCGTGCGCACCCGTACCGAAAGCGGTTGCGGGATTTATCCTGATGACTTCTTTTGCGTATCCTTCAGTATCGAGCCATTCCGGAAGCACGACGAAACGTCCCGCTTCGACGGGCGTATAGTAACTTTTCCAATCGTTTTCCCAATCGGCTTCCTCGACGTCCTTTACGTCGATACGCATTTCATCGGAATCGTCTCCCAAAATAAGGGATAACAAATCCTTAAGTTTGGATACCGTATCTTCGATATTATTGCCTTCGACGAAGCCGGTGACGCGTACCGCGTCGTCCGCAACGGTCAGGCTGTCGTCAACGTAATCCCAGTTCGTAGAGCTGTTGAGGACCTCGTTAAGGTCGCCCGGATCGGATATGCTCACTCCGCTCGCTCCCAGGCTCCAAAATGCGTCCGCTACGAAATCGGCATATTCGGCTGTCGTGGTAACCGTTATCTCTTTATACATTATCGAGCGCTCTCCTCTCTAATCAAGGGATTTGAGTTTCTTCCTGAATTTTTCCACGTCCTCGTACTGGGCGCTCTGATCGAGCTTATCGAAATACTCTTTAAGCTCTTTACGCTGACGCACGCCGATATTGCGGGGAATATCCACCTTGACCGTGATGACTATATCGCCGTACACGTTGCGGCGAAGATCTTTTACGCCCTTGCCTTTCACTTTGATAACTGTGCCGTTCTTGATTCCGGCGGGTATCTCCACGCGCGTCGGCTTATCGAGAGTAGGTATTTCCACGACGTCGCCGAATATCGCCTGGGTCACAGTGACGGGCATATCGAACATTAGGTCATTGCCTCTTCGCGTGAACAAAGGATGCGGTTTGATGCGGAATACGACTATGAGATTGCCGTTGGGACCGCCGTTATACCCCGCGTTTCCTTCGTTACGCACGTTGAGCATCTGCCCGTTATCCACTCCGGCGGGTATGTTGATGCTTACGGTGCGCTTCTTGCGTACTCTGCCCTTACCTTTACATTCGGGGCATGGATCCATGATTATCTTACCGGTACCGCCGCACATGTCGCAGACTCTCTCCGTCTGCATCACGCCGAGCATGGTACGCTGTTGTACGACCACTCGTCCCCTGCCGCCGCACTTAGTACAAACTTTTACGGAATCTTTATCCTTTGCTCCCGTGCCGCCGCAGACGGAACACTTCTCTACGCGTGTATAAGTGACCTCTTTCTTAGCGCCGAAACAAGCCTCCTTGAAATCGAGCGTAAGTTCCACTTCTATATCGTCGCCGCCGCGCGCCGAAGTCGCGTTGGCTCTGCCGCCTGCGCCGCCGGTAAAGGTATTGAATATGTCGCTGAATATGTCGCCGAATCCGCCGAATCCGCCTGCGCCGCCGCCGAACGGGTTGAATCCCGCTCCGCCCATAGTGGGACCGTCTTCGCTGCCGTATTGGTCGAAAGCGGCTTTTTTCTGAGGGTCGCTCAATACGTCGTAGGCATACTGTATCTCCTTGAATTTAGCTTCCGCTTCGGCTTTTTCCTTGTCGCTCGCGGTAGCGTATACGTCGGGATGATACTTCTTCGCCAAACGACGATACGCGGACTTTATTTCGTCCGCGCTCGCGTTTTTGTCGACGCCCAGAATGTCATAATAGTTTTTAGCCATTGTCTGTTTGTCCGTTAAGGTTTATTTATTATTTGATGTCGTCGGGATCCACGTTGATGGTGGTGTCGTCCGCCGCGGCGTCGCCCGCTCCGGCATTTTGCGCCGCCGCCTGCTGATAAAGCTTGGTGAACACGGGATTGGTTGCCTTGCTGAGTTCCTCGGTGACCGCTTTGACGGCTTCCGCATCCTCGGCGGTGGCAAGCTTCTCTTTGGCGGCTTTGCTGGCTTCGGTAAGAGTGTTCTTGTCCTCTTCGCTCAGTTTGTCGCCCGATTCGCTTACCGCTTTGTCGACGGCAAGAATAAGCTGTTCGGCTTGATTCTTCATTTCGATAAGCTCTTTACGTTTCTTATCCTCTTCCGCATACTGCTCGGCTTCCTTGACCGCTTTGTCGATGTCGGCTTCGGAAAGGTTGCTCGAAGCGGTTATCGTGATATTGGCGGACTTGTTGGTGCCTTTATCGACCGCGGTAACGGAAACGATACCGTTGGCGTCGATATCGAAGGTAACCTCGATCTGAGGCACGCCGCGCATGGCGGGAGGTATACCGGTGAGTTCGAATCTGCCGAGGGTCTTGTTGTCGGCAGCCATAGCACGCTCGCCCTGAAGGACGTGTACGTCGACCGAAGTCTGGTTATCGCTCGCGGTGGAGAATATCTGCGATTTCTTCGTAGGTATCGTGGTATTGCGCTCGATAAGCTTGGTGAACACGCCGCCCATGGTCTCGATGCCGAGAGAAAGAGGAGTTACGTCGAGAAGCAGTACGTCTTTGACGTCGCCGCTCAATACGCCGCCCTGGATCGCCGCGCCGAGAGCCACGCATTCGTCGGGATTGATGCCTTTATAAGGCTCCTTGCCGGTGATGTTTTTGACCGCGTCCACAACCGCGGGGATACGGGTGGAGCCGCCTACTAGAACGACTTTGTCGATGTCGCTCATTTTGAGTTTAGCGTCTTTCATCGCCTGTTGGGTAGGTCCAACCGTGGCTTTGACGAGGTCCGAGGTCATGTCGTCGAACTTAGCGCGGGTAAGGTCGAGATCGATATGGAGAGGTCCGTTCGCTCCTACCGTGATGAACGGAAGATTGATATTTACTTTAGTCATTCCGCTCAACTCGATCTTGGCTTTTTCGGCGGCTTCCTTGACCCTCTGCATTGCCATTTTATCGCCGGAAAGATCGATACCTTCCGCTTTCTTGAATTCCGCCACGATCCAGTCCATTATGCGCTTGTCGAAGTCGTCGCCGCCGAGACGGGTGTTGCCGTTAGTAGCGAGCACTTCGAATACGCCGTCGCCCAGTTCGAGGATGGATACGTCGAACGTACCGCCGCCGAGGTCGTAAATAAGGATCTTCTGGGACTTGTTGTCTTTATCGAGTCCGTACGCGAGAGCTGCCGCGGTAGGCTCGTTGATGATACGCATAACTTCGAGACCGGCAATTTTACCTGCGTCTTTGGTTGCCTGTCTCTGCGAGTCCGAGAAGTAGGCGGGGACGGTTATGACCGCTTTGTCGATCTTCTGTCCGAGATAAGCTTCCGCGTCGTTCTTGAGCTTGGTAAGGATCATTGCGGAGATTTCCGGAGGAGTATAAGACTTACCGTCTACGGTAACTTTGTAATCGGTACCCATTTCCCTCTTGATGGACGCTATCGTCCTGTCGGGGTTGACTACCGCCTGTCTCTTGGCAAGCTGTCCGACGAGTCTTTCGCCGTTCTTGGTGAATCCCACTACCGAAGGGGTGGTCCTGCTTCCTTCGGCATTGGCTATTACGGTCGCTTCGCCGCCTTCCATGACGGCTACGCACGAGTTGGTTGTTCCGAGGTCTATACCTATGATTTTCGACATAATTTCTATCTCCTTTATATTATCGTTTTCAATATTTTATTCGGTCGGATATTCCGCAATCACTTACGGATGCCCGGCTTAATTTGCTACTTTAACCATGGCGTAACGTATGACTTTACCGTTACGTTTATATCCTTTGCGGAGTACTTCAACGACTTTACCGGCGTTCTCGGAGTCCTCGGTCTGCATAACGGCGTTGTGTAACGAAGGATCGAATTCCGCTCCCAAAGCCTCTATTTCTTCCACTCCGTAATGCGCGAATACTTCCGCGAATTTCTTCCTTATCAGCTCCACGCCCGCTTTCGTAGCTTCGTCCGCTATCATACCTATGGCGATCTCCACGGTATCGAGCACCGGAAGCATCTGAAGTATCGTGTCGTTTACTCCGTCGGCGCGCGCCTGTTTGACGGCTTCCGCATTGCGTTTACGGTAATTGTCGAACTCTGCCTGCACGCGTTGCAAAGTGTCTTTATATTCTTCCATTTTGCTCTGCGCGAGAGCCACGATGTCTATATCGTCCGCTTCGGAATTTTCGGAAACGTCGGCTCCTTTTTCTTCCGTTACGGGAGCTTCTGTTTCTGCATTTTTTCCGACGACACCGGCGCTTACCGAGTCGGCCGCCGCTTCGGCGCCGACATCGTTGACGGTCTCGGCTTTGAGATTTTCGTTCTCGGCTGCGCCTTCCTGTTTCTTTTTATTGTTCATCGTTTTCTCCTTCATTGCCTTCTATCGCGGTATTGAGCGCGTTACCGATATAAGAGAGGACCGACATGACCTTGCTGTAGTCCATCCTTTCCGGTCCTATGACGCCGGCATGCCCTATCTCTCTGCCGTTTACCTTGTATTTAGCGGTTATTACGGCGCATTTATCCATTCCTGCCGTCTCGTCCTTCCCTATCTTGACGCTGAACTCGATGTCCTCTGCGGAATCCACGAGAGCGCCGATGAGGCTCTTGTTGTCGATGATACTCAGGAAGCGCTTTGCGCTCGTCATATCCGCCTCGGGATAACTGAGCATCTTGCTCGCGCCTTCCATGAATACGCTCTCGTCGTTCACCGAGCAGTAAGTCTCGATTATCGCCATGACGTTGTCGAAAAGCTCTTTGAATTCTTTAAGCTCTCTTTCTACGCTCGCGTCGGCGAGATGCAGTTCTCCCACTTTGCAACCGGCGAATATCTTATTGAGCATCAGAGTCGCGCTTGCTATGAACTCGTCGTCCACAACGTTATTGAGTTTGATGACCTTATCGCGTATGATGCCCGAATCGGTGATGATGATAACGAGCGCGCTGTGTCCGTCGAGACCTACGAGTTTGATCTCCTTGATTACCACGGTATCGATATTCTTGATAACGATGACCGAAGTGTAATTGGTAACGTCGCTTATGACTTTAGCGGTGGTCTTGACGATGTCCTCCACGGCGTTGAACTTAGCGGAGAAACTGGCGTCGATCATCGCGATGTCCTGTTTCTTGAGCGGACGTCTGTCCACGAAATATTCCACGTAATATTTATACGCTTTCGAAGTAGGCAACCTGCCTGCCGAAGTATGCGGCTGAGCTAGGTATCCCATATCCGAAAGAGCCGCAAGTTCCGCGCGTATCGTGGCGGAGCTTATATCGGAGAAATACTTGCTCTGAAGTTCGCCGGACGATATCTGTCTCGCGTCCTTGATGTATTCCTCTACGACGGCTTTCAGTATTCTGTGTTTTCTTTCAGGCAATCTTCCGCTCATGGTTGGCACTTTCTTTCAGTCATTGTTAGCAATCATATTCGTTGACTGCTAACGCTATTATATTCACTATTATCACCGTTGTCAACAGATTGAAACAAATTTTCGTGAAAATTTTGCAAGCGAGAAAAAAACGCGTTTACACGCGAAAAACGAAGGTCAGATCATAAATTCCCTTGCAACCGCGCTCTCGAGCAGGAGCTTGTCGTCCGCGATACTCAAGACGTCTCCGCGCCACACGAGTAAAGGAGCGAGATTTTTAAGAACGTCCGCATAACGCTTGCGGAAATTTATGCTGAATTTTTTGTCGAGCATGGCGGTATCCAGCCCTTCAGCCGTACGTAAGGCAAGCATAATATGCTCGAATATCCTCTCATCCTCCGATACCGGCTCTCCGCGTGCGGCACCGCGCCCGAGGCGCTTACCCGAAACGTACTCGACAATCGACGCGGGATTTGCGTAACGCACGTCGTCGATCTCGGAATGCGCCGCAGCTCCGAGTCCAATATACTCTTCTCTCCGCCAGTATTTCAGATTGTGTCGGCTCTCGTAACCGGGCAACGAAAAATTGCTGATCTCGTAGCGCGCCATTCCTCTCTCTCTGAGGCGAGCGTAGACCGCTTCGTACATGTCTACCGTCAGATCGTCGTCGGGGAGCGCGTATTCGCCGCGCCTCAGAGCCGACGACATCGGCACGGAATCGGACAACTTGAGCATATACGCGGACACATGCTTGACGAAAGGCAAGACGTCGTCAACTGATTTAGTAGCTTTAGCAACGGTCTGTTCCGGCAATCCCAGCATTATATCCGCGGATACGTTATCGAAACATTCGCATGCGCGTCCAAGCGCGCCCAACGCGGTCGCGGCGTCGTGACGTCTTCCGGCGACACGAAGCACCGCGTCGTCGGTACATTGCACTCCCATACTCAGCCTGTTTGCGCCGAGCGCCCTTAAAGCTCTGTAAGGGTTGTCGTCGTCCGGATTGACCTCCACCGTAAATTCGTCGAGATCGAGGAGGAAATATCTGTCAAGCGCGTTCACAACGCGCTCCAATGCCCTTATACCCGCAAGCCCGGGCGTGCCTCCCCCTATATATAAAGTATCTATCGGAACGTCACCGTATCTCGCGCCGGCTTCGCGTATTTCTTCGCAGAGAGCGTCAATATAAGACAAAATAATATCGGTATCCGGAGATACCGAGTAAAAGTCGCAATATGCGCATTTCTTTATGCAGAAAGGAATATGAATATAAATGCCCCTACTCGTTGTCATCGAACTTCAATATGGACATAAACGCTTCCGAGGGAATGGCTACCGAACCGAATTGACGCATGCGCTTCTTGCCCTCTTTCTGTTTCTCGAGCAGCTTTTTCTTACGCGTTATGTCGCCGCCGTAGCACTTGGCAAGCACGTCTTTGCGGAGCGCTTTGACGGTCTCGCGCGCGATTATCTTCGAGCCTATTGCCGCCTGCACGGGTATCTCGAACATCTGTCGCGGTATCACTTCCTTGAGTCTCTCGCAGATGCTGCGGGCGCGGGCGTAAGCCTTATCGCGGTGCACTATGAGCGAAAGTGCGTCGCAGGTCTCTCCGTTCAAGAGAAAATCGAGTTTGACGAGATTGTCTGCGCGATAGCCGTCCATCTCATATTCGAGAGAGGCGTAACCCCTTGTCCTGGACTTAAGGCTGTCGAAAAAGTCGTAGATTATCTCGGCAAGCGGTATGCTGTAATCTATGCGAACGCGCGAAGTGTCGAGGTAAGTGAGATTGACGAATATCCCACGCTTCTCCTGACAAAGCTCCATTATCGAGCCGACGTATTCGGGAGGCGTATAAATATTCGCTTTCACTATAGGTTCCGAGATCTCCTCGATTTCGGCGGGATTGGGCAAATGCGACGGATTGTCCACCTTGAGAACTTCGCCGTTGGTTTTTCTGACCATGTAACTGACGCTCGGAGCGGTAGTTACGAGATCGAGGTCGAATTCGCGTTCGAGCCTTTCTTCGATTATCTCCATGTGGAGAAGCCCCAAAAAGCCGGCACGGAAACCGAAGCCCAAAGCCCCGGACGTTTCCGCTTCGTATATCAGCGACGCGTCGTTAAGATTGAGTTTGTCGAGCGCGTCTCTGAGATCGTTGTACTTGGAACCGTCTGCGGGATATATACCCGCAAATACCATGGGGCTTATCTTTTTGTAGCCTTTGAGCGGCTCCGGAGCGCCGCACGTAGCTGTGGTTATCGTGTCGCCTACCGCCGTGTCCTTGACGTTCTTGATACTCGCCGCTATGTAACCGACGTCGCCCGCTTTGAGTTCGTCAACCGCCTGCATATTGGGCGTGAAAATACCTACCTCGGTACATTCGAACTCTTTGCCCGACGACATCATCACTATGCGAGTTCCCGCGCGAATGCTTCCGTCGACGATACGCACGTTGCAGATCGCACCCTTATAGTTGTCGTATGCGGAATCGAATATAAGCGCGCGGAGCGGAGCTGAGCCGTCGCCGCGAGGAGACGGCAGTTTCTCCACTATCTGCTCCAGAACTTCCTCTATATTTATGCCTTCCTTCGCGCTTATGAGCGGCGCTTCGGAAGCGTCGAGTCCTATAACTTCCTCGATCTCCTGCTTACACTCGTCGGGTCGCGCGGAAGGAAGATCTATCTTGTTTATGACCGGTATGATCTCGAGATCGTTATCTATCGCAAGATATGCGTTCGTAAGAGTCTGCGCTTCTATGCCCTGAGTGGCGTCGACAATAAGTATCGCGCCCTCGCAAGCAGCTAGAGAGCGGCTGACTTCGTAAGTGAAGTCGACATGCCCGGGAGTATCGATGAGGTTAAGAGTATATTCTTCGCCCTTATAAACGTATTTCATCCTCACGGGCGTGAGTTTTATGGTAATGCCTCTTTCCCGCTCGATGTCCATACTGTCGAGCAGTTGTTCCTTCATATCGCGCTTTCCTACAGCTCCGGTAAGCTCCATAAGCCTGTCCGCCAAAGTGCTTTTGCCGTGATCGATATGCGCTACGATGCAGAAATTACGGATTTTTTGTTCTCTCGGATCCATTAACAGTCGATATAAGTCTCGTTTACGCGCCGGTTTTTTTGCGGTAATCTTCTATTGCCGCGTGTATGGCTTCTTCCGCAAGCACGGAACAATGTATCTTCTGCGGAGGAAGTCCTCCGAGATAATCGACCACGTCGGCGTTCTTGATCTTAAGCGCGTCTTCCACGGTCTTGCCTATGACCATTCTGGTCGCAACCGAAGCGGTGGCTATCGCCGCGGCGCATCCGAACGTCTTGAACTTGGCGTCTACTATGACGTCGTTCTCGATCCTCAGATACATCTTCATGATGTCGCCGCAAGCGGCATTACCTATCGTGCCGACTCCGGACGGGTTTTCCATTTCTCCTGCGTTGGCGGGGCTGGAAAATTCCTTCAAAACTTTGTCGTTATACATATGAACCTGTTCCTTTTTCCATATTGAAAAGAGGCGATATGGCGCGCAACTTTTCTACGGTCTCCTTAAGAACCTTATAAGTGTACTCCATATCCTCCTCGGTGGTATCTCTTCCTAAGCTGAATCTTATCGAACTGTGCGCAAGCTCTTCGGGGACCCCGAGCGCGAGAATGACGTGAGAAGGTTCCAAGGAACCCGAAGAACACGCCGATCCGCTGCTCACGGCTATGCCCGCGAGATCGAGATTGATGAGTATGCTCTCGCCTTCGATGAATTCGAAGCTGAAATTAACGTTGTTGGGCAATCTGTGTTCGGTACCGCCGTTAAGGTGCACGTAGGGTATGCCTTCCTGAACGCGCTTGATGAACGCGTCGCGAAGCGCGGAAATGTGCGCATTGTTTTTCTCGCGGTCGCGGCAGGCCGTCTCGAGCGCGTCAGCCATACCGACTATAAGAGGAGTGTCGGTCGTCCCCGCTCTCATGTGCCTCTCCTGGTGTCCTCCCGCGATGAGACGTTCGAGTCTCACGCCGGAACGGATATACAGTACGCCTATGCCTTTGGGTCCGTGGAACTTATGCGCCGACATAGACAGCATGTCTATATTCAGCTCGTCCACGTCGATTTTCTGAGAATCCATGGCCTGTACGGCGTCCGTATGGAAAAGTATGCCTTCCTCTCTGCAGAACGCGCCTATTTCGGCTATCGGCTGAATGGCTCCCATCTCGTTATTGGCGAACATCACCGATACGAGAACCGTGTCGTCCGTGACGGCGTTCTTCACGTCCTCGACATTTACCCTGCCGTCGCTTCCTACGGGAAGATAAGTGACTTTTACGCCCTCTTTCTTCTCGAGATATTCGCAGGTCTCCATGATCGCCGGATGTTCTATCGCAGTGGTTACGATGTGTTTGTTTTTGTTGCGCGCGGCGCGTACCGCGCCTTTCAGCGCCCAGTTATCGGACTCGCTGCCTCCGGACGTGAAATAGATCTCGTTCGCGCGCGCGCCGATAAGCGCCGCTATCTTGTCCCGCGCTGCGTCTACGGCGGCGCTCGCCTCTCTGCCGTAAGCGTGCAGAGAGGACGGATTGCCGAATTTGTCCGTAAAGTACGGCAACATCGCTTCAAGCGCGTGTCGGTCGAGAGCGGTAGTAGCCGAATTGTCCAAATAAACTTTCATAGTTATACTTCCGAATATTGACTTATTATCCGAGAATGAAGTCGTCTTTATAGAGCGGGAAGCGCGCGGTAAGTTCCGCTATACGCGCTTTAACGCTCTCGACGGCGGCTTCCTTGTTGCGGATTATATCCACGATACACTCGCCGATCACTTTCATAGCCGCTTCGTCCATACCGCGAGTCGTTGCAGCCGGCGTTCCTATGCGGAGCCCGTTGGGGTTGAAGGGGCTGGCGTCGTCGTTGGGAATGCTGTTCTTGTTTGCGGTAATGTGACCTTCGTCGAGAAGGTGTTCGAGTTCTTTGCCTGTTACGCCCGTTCCTCTGAGATCGACAAGCATGAGATGATTGTCGGTGCCGTCGGAGAAAAGTTTGATACCGCCCGCCATGAGAGTTGCGGCGAGCGCTTTGGCGTTAGCGATGACCTGCTCCTGATATTTTTTGAACTCGGGAGAAAGAGCCTCTTTAAGCGCCACCGCTTTAGCCGCGATAATGTGCATGAGAGGACCGCCCTGCGTTCCGGGAAATACCGCTTTGTCTATAAGTTTTGCGATCTCTTCGTTATTCGTCATTATCATACCGCCGCGAGGACCTCTCAGCGTCTTATGCGTGGTAGTGGTGACGACGTCTGCGTAAGGTACGGGATTCATGTGAAGCCCTGCGGCGACAAGTCCCGCGATATGCGCCATGTCGACCATGAGAAGAGCGCCCGTTTTGTCGGCAATCTCTCTGAAACGCTTGAAATCGATGGCTCTCGGATATGCGCTCGCGCCCGCGACAATAAGTTTCGCGCACGATTCTTTCGCTATTCTTTCCACTTCGTCGTAATCGATATAACCTTCGGAATTGACGCCGTAAGCTACGAATTTATAGTTTTTGCCGCTGACGTTGACGGGACTGCCGTGAGTAAGATGCCCGCCGTGTCCGAGATTCATACCGAGAACGGTATCCCCGTTCTTGAGCAGCGAGAAATAGACCTGGAAGTTGGCGCTGCTGCCGGAATGAGGCTGAACGTTGACGTATTTGACGTTGAAAAGCTTTTTCGCACGTTCGCGCGCAAGCTCTTCCGCCTCGTCCACGAACTGGCATCCGCCGTAATAGCGTTTGCCGGGATAACCCTCGGCATACTTATTGGTGAGATGGGTGCCTGCCGCGGTAAGCACGGGAAGCGACACGAAGTTCTCGGAAGCAATGAGTTCCACGTTGCCCTGCTGTCTTTCGAGTTCGCGTACGAGCGCGCCGTAGAGCTCTTCGTCGGCAGCTTTAATAGGTCTTAAATCTATCATTTACTTTTCTCCTTGAGGTGATTTTCTTGTCTAATAAGTTATAAGTATTTTTCTATAACGGAAAGTACCTGCCCTTTCGTCCTGACGCCTACGCTCTGCTCCGCTACCGCTCCGTCTTTGAAATAGATGAGCGTTGGTATCGTCATGATACGGAAGCGTCTCGCAAGATCCTCGTTTTCGTCCACGTCGACTTTTGCCACCGCGAATTTACCGTCGGTCTCTTCCGCGATCTCCTCGATCGTGGGAAGCATGATCCGGCACGGTCCGCACCATGTAGCCCAGAAGTCTACAAGCACGACTTTGTTGTCGGCTATAAGCTTATCGAATTCGGCTGCGCTGTGTATAATATTGATCATATATAGCCTCCTTGAGGGATGATTTTTATTTTTCGGCGTCCTCGACTGACGCTCCGCTTTCGATCGCATTATCGCATATTCGGGTATCCGTATCGGAAATACCGGCGACCCCTTCGTCGGTATCCATGGCATCATGCGTTTGATTCGTACCCTCTTCCGAGGAGCTTTCTTCCTGCAATAAGGCTTCCATGACCGGCATGTACCCCCTGCGCTTACGTATTACGAATCTGTCTATGAGCGCGACCGCGACGAAACCGGCTACGAGTCCCGCTGCGGATGCTCCGAGCGAAACATAAGCGTTGAGCTTATAGGTACACGCGAGGATCACTGCCATCGGAACGAGAGGAAGGACGTATACGAGAGTCGCCGCAGTAAGCACTGCCCTGTTGCCCATGCACACCGTGACTTTGTCGCCCACACGTGCGTTGAGCGTATTGGGCAGTCTCAGTTCCACGTAGTTCGCTTCGCGCGGCTTAAGGCACATGTTACAATGCTCGCAAGCCGTCTTCCTGTCGAATCTGACCGTAGCGAATTTGCCCTTTACCTTGCTGACCACGCCCGTCTCGCGCATATATACCTATATTATTTCTTCGCGCCTTCCGCGCACGTTATGCCCAGCTCGTCAAGCTGAGACTTCTCCACTTCGGAGGGACAATTCTCCATAAGTCCCATAGCCGCCTGGTTTTTCGGGAAAGCTATGACATCTTTGATGTTGTCCGTGCCCGTAAGAAGCATGACCAGTCTGTCGAGACCGAACGCAAGTCCGCCGTGCGGCGGTACGCCGTAACCGAAGGCTTCGACGAAGAATCCGAAACGCTCCGTGATGTCCTTATCGGAAAGTCCGATCTTCTCGAACATCTTCTTCTGAATCTCGCGCGAATGGATACGTACGGAGCCGCCGCCCGCTTCCTGTCCGTTGATGACGAGGTCATACGCCTTTGCGCGTACTTTAAGCGGCTTCTTGTCGATGTATTTGAGATCTTCGTTCATGGGGCTTGTAAACGGGTGATGCATCGCCACGAGACGCTTTTCCTCTTCGTCGTACTCGTAGAGAGGGAATTCCGTGACCCACAGCACGTCGAAAACGCTCTCGTCGATAAGTCCGTGTTTCTTGGCTATCGCAAGGCGGAGCGCGCCGAGCGCGTCGAATACTTTTTTGTCCTTATCGGCGACAAAGAAGAGCATGTCGCCGGTTTCACCGCCCATCGCTTCGACCAAAGCGTTGAAACGCTCTTCGTCGAAGAACTTACGTATGGGAGAGGAAACGCCTTCGGGTTTGAGCGCGATATACGCAAGTCCCTTTGCGCCGTACTCTTTCACGACGTCCTGATATGCGTCGATCTCTTTGCGGGTAAGTGAAGCGAGTCCTTTCGCGTTAATGCCGCGCACGCTCATTCCCCTCTTCGACGCCGCAGCGTCGAATACGGAAAAGCCGCAGTTCCTGACGAGTTTGGTGACGTTGTTAAGCTCGAGTCCGAAACGCGTGTCGGGCTTATCGCTGCCGAAGCGTTCCATGGCTTCCTTATATTTAAGTTGTCTGAAATGACGGGGGAGCTTCAATCCCACGGTCTCTTTAAATATCTCACGTATAAGACCTTCCGCAGCATACATAACGTCGCGTGCGGAATCGACATAACTCATTTCGATGTCGATCTGAGTGAATTCAGGCTGACGGTTGGCTCGGAGATCCTCGTCTCGGAAGCACTTCACTATCTGGAAATACTTGTCGAAACCGGCTATCATGAGAAGCTGTTTATAGAGCTGAGGGGATTGCGGGAGCGCATAGAAAGATCCGGGATGCACTCTGCTGGGCACGAGGTAGTCTCGCGCGCCTTCGGGGGTAGATTTGCCGAGGAAAGGCGTCTCTATATTGAGGAAGCCGTGCGCCGACATGTAATTGAACGTTGTCTCTACTATCTTGGCACGAGTCATCAATATCTTCTGGAGCGAAGGACGGCGAAGATCGAGATAACGGTATTTGAGTCTCAGGTTTTCGCCGACATTGGCAAGATCCGACACGGCGAAAGGAGGCGTATCCGCTTCCGAAATGATCCTGACTTCGTCTGCGAGCAGTTCTATTTCGCCGGTGGGGATATTGGGATTAACGTTCTTCTCTCCGCGCGCGCGCACCGTTCCCGTCACGGCGAGAACGTATTCGTTACGTATCGCGGTGGACTTGGCGAACACTTCTGGGTAATCGGACTCCGAGAAGCATATCTGAAGTATTCCCGTTCTGTCTCTAAGGTCTACGAACTGGATACTGCCGAGATTGCGGTACTTGGCGACGAAACCCATCGCGGTCACCTTCTTGCCTATGTCCGCGGAAGTGTATTCCCCGCACATCTTGGTTCTCTTCAACCCTGTTAAAAATTCTGCCATATCAGTCTTTCAACTCCTCTTGAAGTTTATCTAATTCGACGACCTTTTCGGAGCCGTCGGACATTTTCCTCAAAGCGGCTTTACCGCTCGCCAATTCGTCGCCGCCCAACACGAGCGTGTATGCGTAACCGCGCTTGCCTGCGTACTTCATCTGCGCCTTCAGGCTGCGCGACATGAGGTCGGTATCCGCAGAGATACCGGATTTGCGTAAATCCGTCGTAAGTCTGTATGCCGCCGCGGCTTCGGAAGAAGTAAGCGGCGCGATGTAGATAAGAGGTATTTCCGGCTTTCCGACGTTGAGACCGAGGCTCTCGAGTACGAGAATAAGCCTTTCGAGCCCCATACCGAAACCAACGGCGGGCGTCGGCTTACCGCCTACTTCCGCTACGAGATTATTGTACCTGCCTCCGCCGCAGACGGTACCTTGCGCGCCTATCGAAGTCGATATGAATTCGAATACGGTACGGGTATAATAATCGAGTCCCCTGACGATCATCGGGTTGACTATGAACGGTATGCCGAGCGCGGTAAGTATGTCCGATACCGCCCTATGATGCGCGGCGCAATCATCGCAGAGATAATCTATCGTCTTGGGAGCGCCCGCCGTTATACGTTTGCAACCCTCTTCCTTACAGTCGAGGATTCGCAAAGGATTTTTGACGTAGCGTTCGCGGCATACCGGACACATTGAGTCGATATTCGCTGCGAGATATTCCCTCAGCGCGCGGTTATATTCCGCCCTGCATTCGGGGCAGCCTATGCTGTTTATATTAAGCTCGAGTTCGGTGATGCCGAGCTTCGTAAAGAGCGTTTTCGCCACCGTCATGGCTTCCACGTCGGCATACGGCGAATCCGAGCCGTATATCTCAACGCCGAACTGATGATGTTCGCGCAGTCTGCCCGCCTGAGGTCTCTCATAGCGGAATACGGGCGTGAGATAATACATTTTGACCGGCTGAGCGCCGTCGGCGAGATTGCCTTCGATATAGGCGCGCGCCACCCCCGCCGTACCTTCGGGCTTCAGCGTCATGCTCCTTCCGCCCTTATCGTCGAAGGTGTACATCTCTTTATTGACTATATCCGTGGTCTCTCCCACGCCGCGTGCGAAAAGTTCGGTATGTTCGAACGTAGGAGTGCGTATCTCGTTAAGTCCGAATTCCTCCGCCGTCTCGCGTACGACGTTCTCGATATAGTGCCATTTGTAACTCTCTGCGGGCAATACGTCTTTCGTACCCTTGGGAATATTGATCATATCGTACCTGTCTTATCCTTATGTTTCGCGCGGCAATGCCGCACGGGCTTGTTTACAGTATATATTTTTTGAGATTCATGCGCTTCGTAACGCTTTCCATATGCTCCGTAACGTATTTACGGTCGATAACGACCTCTATATCGTCGTGATCTCCGGACGCGTTGAAGCTGATGTCCTCGAGCAAAGTTTCCATTACGGTATGCAGTCTGCGTGCTCCGATATTTTCGTTATTCTCATTCTCGAGGAACGCTATGCCTGCAAGCTCGTCTATCGCCTCATCGGTGAACTTGAGTTTGATGTTGTCCACGCCGAGCAAAGCCGCGTACTGCATGATTATCGCGTTGTCGGGTTCTTTAAGTATTTTACTGAAATCCTCGCGCGTCAGGCTGTTAAGCTCGACGAGTACAGGGAATCTTCCCTGTAATTCGGGTATGAGGTCGTTGACCTTGGCGATATGGAAAGCTCCCGCCGCGATGAACAGTATGAAGTCGGTACGGATGTTGCCGTACTTAGTGTTTACGGTGCAACCTTCCACTATGGGAAGTATGTCGCGCTGAACGCCCTCTCTCGATACGTCGGGTCCGTTGACGTTGCCCTTGCTCGCTATCTTATCCATCTCGTCGATGAATACTATGCCGTCCTGCTCCGCTCTGCGGATACCTTCCGAATTGATGGCGTCGTCGTCGATGAGTTTGGACGCTTCGGCTTTTGTGAGAAGGTCATATGCCTCTTTTACGGTGACTTTGCGCTTTTTTGTCTGCTTGGGCATGAGCTTACTCATGAACTCGCCGAGATTAGTCTCGTTACCGCCTATAGGTCCGAGCTGCAGGGGTTGCGCCTGAACGGGCATGTCCATCTCTATCATTATCTTGTCGAGCTTGCCGGAATTGAGTTCGGCGGCGAGCGTCTCCCGTATCTCCGCGTCACTCATCTCGGGACGGCTCTTCTTACGCGCGGGGAACAGTCCGTCCACGAGTTTACGTTCGGCGGCTTCCTTCGCTTTAGGCTCCACCTCGGCGATCTTCTCCTCTCTTACGAGCCTGATGGCGCACTCGACGAGATCTCGTATCATAGATTCGACATCTCTGCCTACGTATCCCACTTCAGTGAATTTGGTAGCCTCAACTTTGACAAACGGCGCTTTGACGAGCTTTGCAAGCCTTCTCGCT